>CAYIXF010000084.1:0-2630 GCA_964367265.1 Candidatus Woesearchaeota archaeon | reverse complement strand
TTTACTTATCATAACTATGTTTATTACTGCTTGTTCTAATGAGATAAAGAATGAAGCCGTACAACAAAATTCACCCACTAATGAAAGCAATGAATATCAAAATAAAGTTCAAGAGCTAGAATCAGAAGTTAACAAACTTAAAGAAGAATTAGAGCAAACAAAACCCCGTGTTCTTAACTATAAGGCAAACCTTACAGTCTGGTCTGAAGATGAAATTTTAGATGGTTTAGCAAAAAGAAACAAAAAATTCCAAGGCGCTGATTGGTTTACTTATATGTATAGGGATGATGGAAGTTATTATGACATAATTGGCCCAATTTTCCCAATAGATCCTTTCTATCCAATAATTTATGAAAAAAGAAACCGCGAATTAAATATCTCTCATTTAAGAATTTTTAACCTAGATCCTGGAGAAAAAGCCATAGCAACAGAAAAGTACGAAAAATATCTCTCTTCAATAGATAAAGCAACAAGATTAAATAAAAACTTAAATTGTATGGAACAAATCAGTTGTAGAAACACAAAGCTAATTACTTGCACTTCATCAAATCAAACATTATATGTATGGTATGCACACCCTTACTTATTCACAGCAAAAGACGATAACCAAGAAGCATATAAAACATTTTTATTATTATACTGTGAAGAAGCAAAATCTGGTCTTTTGGAGTTTACAGGCAGTGTAATAAGAAATTTAAAATCTTTTTTTAAACTAACCTAAATAAGTTAGTTCTTTCTTCTCTTTCATTTCACTGGCATCCTTGCTTTTTTCTAATAAACCCTTAATCTTAACCTCAAATTCTTCTGCCTTTTTAATTAATGGTTTCGGATCAACTTTTAAGTCAAGATAATTATCTAAAGTAGTTATTATTTTAGCAGCAGCCCTGGAATCAGGCAAATTAGAATGCGTCTCAGCAAAAATACAGCTAATAGGTAATTTTTTATTCAAAGACAACGCCCCGGTTACTCCCATAATAATTCCGTCCTTTAATTTTGACAATCCTGTTTTTTTAACAAATTTATCTTCATTCTTGTTTGAAATAAAAAAGGTATTGCTAGTTTCAGCCATAGAGCCTATGCCCTCTATACAGATTATCTCCCTCGCTTTCAAAATAGAACTTAATTCACCTATCTTTTTTGCAAGCCCCCATTCAAGACCGTTAATAGAAGTTAATGCATGCAAGATAATTAGGTTATATTTTTTAGAATAAAAAATTCCAACTGGCTCGATTATCTGGCCAGAATGCACCGCCACAATTGGTGGAACTTCTTCAACCACTATTTTGCCTATCTGTTCTGCATCCAAATGGTTTATTAAAAACTCGGTTGCAATTGTAGCCACAAGTCCAAAACCAGGAAATCCTTCAATAATCGTGACGTTCTGAGGTTTTTTTTGTAATTGCAGTTCCATATAAAAATTATTAATCCTCTTTCTTTATATAGTTTCCGTTATCCTCCGTATAAAATTTAAATAAACAGTTTAAGGAAGAATTTGTTAAATTTGCCCGTCAAAAGATTTATAAATTTTAGTTATACTAAATCAAAAAAATGAATCCCGAACTATTAGTAGGTGTACTTCATGAAGAAAGAAATGTGGACATGACAGATAAGTTGATATTAGAAAGATATCCAGAAGGGATAGAATCTCTGATGGTCCAGATACCACCTAATCAAGGTGAATGGAAAGATGGCTTTTTTAATGATCTCGCGGAAAGATATAAAAAAAGAAGCACAAGAATTATTAATGGAGATTTAAACAGAAAACCTGCCCCAGAATATATCAGGAGATTATATGAAAAAACAGATCATGATTACACATTTAAAGATCTCACGTTAATAGTAGTTTATCAATTATTTGAGGCATATAGAACATTATTTTTTGATGGTTTTTTACATGCACATGAGTTAGATAAGGGAGTGTTAAAAGCAGTAGAAATAGAACAACCACAAGTTATAGTTGTAGGCCGGGTACATGCAGATTATATCAAAAGAGTACACCCCGGTATATATTATATAGCCTTTACTTCTAAACAAATTGATTCAGATTGGAGTACAAATATAGATGCTAGTAATAGAAGACCCTATAAACCAGAGGAGATTATAAATTTAGATACAAAAAAGTAAATTATAATAGCTTTCTATAATTTTCCGTTTAATCTACATGATTAGAAATACACACACTTCCCTCTAAATTATTTGCGTCTTGCTCCATTTTAACTTCCACAATTTGATCTAATAATCCACTACTTAATTTATCTCCAACAGTCCAAACATATTTCTTCTGATAATACCAGTCTTCACCAATTCTCGTCCATATTATACCTATTTCCCTACTAAATAGTCTTAACCGGGGTTCTGTGTAATAATGATGTACCGACCTAAATACAAATCTGTTTTGTTCTGGTTCATATTCGGAATCTTTTACTAATCTAACAAAACTTCTTGCGACTTCTTGGCTTACTCTATGTCTTAAAAGATATCTAATTAAGTCCTCATAATTTTTTATTATTCCAGGCATCAAAATCATTTTATTAAACGAAAATACTTATAAATATATAAACTTTCTCTCAAATAGTTGGGTCGTTAGCTCAGCCTGGCTTCAGAGCACCTGAATAAGGAAGATGATAAGA
>CAYIXF010000083.1:0-2640 GCA_964367265.1 Candidatus Woesearchaeota archaeon | reverse complement strand
GTCTTATCTTTTAGAGGAAGACCTTGAAATGTTTCTTCTGGAAGAGCTTTTATACTTTTAACTAACTTAGCTATATTGTTTGGTTTAGTTTCTTTAAAGGTAAATCTGTCTGTGTCCATTTTTTATTAATAAAAATGCATTTTTTAAGTATTGTTACATTATAATATAGCTTTAATTATATTACAAGAATTAAAACTTTCATAAGCTTTATATATTGTTATTTTTTATTCTTATAATGAATAAAATAGTAATTGGAGTTGTTGTTGCTGTTATTATTGTTGCTGTAGCGCTAATTGGAGTATTTTTGTATAATAGTTCTACTGGAAATGTAATTTCTAATAATATAGATTCTAATTCAAATGTTAAGACTTTTTCAATATCTGGTGGTAATTTTAAGTTTTATATGGATGGTGTTGAAAATCCAGACGTAGTTGTTAAACAAGGAGATAAAGTAAGAATTGAGTTTAACAATGAAGAAGGATTCCATGACTGGAAAGTTGATGAATTTAATGCTGCTACAGAAAAAGTAGCTGCTGGTGGTTCTTCAAGTGTTGAATTTGTAGCTGACAAAAAAGGAACATTTGAATACTATTGTAGTGTTGGACAACATAGAGCAAATGGAATGAAAGGAAAGCTTATTGTTCAGTAATTCTTAATTGTATAATTGAAATTAGCTAGATTAAACATAACAATCTTTAAATAGAATTTTTCTAACTAAATTTATGGTTGATAGACATTTACAGGAAAAACATTTAGCTATTCTTGTTAAAAATGGTGGTTTTCAGTTTAGTAGTAGTTTTTTTCCATATACCTCTGGAGAGATAGGCCCTTATTATATTAATAGTGAATGTGTTATGAAAAATGGAGAGGATTATGCAGAAGCTGTTAAAGATATGGTTAAGCTGATTACATCTAATATTCCCTATGATAAAAAATTAGATCGTTCTAATAATATTATATCTGGTGGAGAAAGTAGAGACTGGATATTTTCTCTTCCAGTAGCTTATCAATTTAATGCTCCGCATGTTATGATTTATAAAGATGGAAAAATGCTTGGACCTTCATTAGACGGAAAATATGTTATTCATGTTGCTGACTTGAATAATGAAGGCTCTTCTCCTAGAGATAAATGGGTACCAGCGATTAGGGGTTCTGGAGGAACTATTGATAGTATATTTTTCTATGTTGATAGAATGGAAGATGGAGTACAAGTAATGCAGGATTTAGGTTTAAATTCTCAGAGTTTAGTTCCTTTGGATAACAATGCCTGGGAGTTTTTAAGAAAAAGTAATGTTGTTGATGATAATGTATATAAAAATTTAACTGAAAGAATGAAAGATAAACATGCATGGGCAGTAAGTATGTTGAGAAGTGATTCTGGAATTAGAAAATTAAGAGAGATGGTTGATGATCCTAGACAAAGAGGTAAGGTTGAAAAAATTGTTAATAGTGGGTATCCTGAACTAAAAGATGAACTTATTGAAAGAGTTCCTGGTATCCCTAATACTTCACCTTTTGGAAAAATATAATGGAACTAACTGAAAAAGAACAAAAAGCAAGAGAAATGTTATGCTTGCCTTTAGATGATATTGAAACTATTGCTCAACTTTCTTTAAAATTATCTAATTTAAGTCCTGTTGTTGGCATGTTTAAAATTGGAAAGGGAACTTTTACAAGATTTGGACCTGATTCAATTAAAATAGTTCAAGAATATAATTCTAAAGTTTTTTTAGATTTAAAATATCATGATATTCCTAATACAGTTAAAGATGTTGCAAGAGCAGCATCTGAATTAGGAGTGTATATGTTTAATGTACATGCTTCTGGTGGATTAGAGATGATGAAAGCTGCATATATTGGGGCTAAAGAAGGTGCTGAAAAATTTGGACAAAATATGCCTAAAGTTATTGGAGTTACTGTATTAACTAGTATTGATGATAATATCCTAAATAATGAACTTAAAATTTCTGGAACTGTAAATGATAGAGTTTTAGATTTAGCACTTTTAACATACCAAGCAGGTTTAGATGGAATTGTCTGTGCAGCATCTGATCTAAGTTATATTAAATCTAAAATTCCAATAGATAGGCCTTTTATTTATGTAACTCCAGGAATTCAAGGAATAAATACTAAAGCTGGAGCTGACCAAAAGAGAGTTTATTCTCCAGGAGAAGCTGTTAGAGATGGATCAAGTGTTCTTGTTGTTGGAAGAGCTATAACTGCTCAAAAAACAACTGAAGAAAGAATTCAAGCAGGTTATGAAATATTACAAGATATGGCTAAATATCTTTAAACGCTAGAATTTGTTGAATTAACGATTGTTTCATTAATTCCTGTATTATTAATTATTGGCATCGTATTATTTACTTCAGTGTTATTAGTTTCTGTCTGATTTGTATTTGTATTATTTATAGGTGGTTCATTATCTTGACTATTATCACCAAATAATAAGAAAGCCCACCAAGGAACATTTTTGTTTAATATTTCTCCTGTTTCAGGATCAATATCTCCTTCTATTTTAACTTCCATTTTAAATATACCAATAAATTTACCTGTTTTGTTTCCCTCTATATGGTAAACAACTCTTGGAATATTTTTGTGTTTAATTTCCTTCAATATAATTGTAAAATTTCTGCTTTC
>CAYIXF010000082.1:0-2667 GCA_964367265.1 Candidatus Woesearchaeota archaeon | reverse complement strand
TTTAACATCTTCACAAGTAATGATTATTTCAAAATATTTTGAAAGCCCAGTTTTATTAAGAATTTGCTTAGTTAATTTTTTGTTATTTGCAGTAACTAAAGCTACAAGAGGGCTAATTCCTATCTTAAGATATTTTACTAATTCATTATTTATCTCAATTTGAATATTTTTCAATATCAATTCATATCCTGACATAAATTCTGATTTAATCTTTTTTTGTAAATTCTTGTCATTAGTTAAGTTAAAGAGGTATTCATCCAAATTATATCCTTTAAAGTCTAGATTGGTATCTAATTCGTATTTTTTAAGGATCATTTTCAATAATTTAATATCAAATTTTTCAGTGCCAACAAGTGTTCCATCTAGATCAAAGAGTAAAGCAGTAGTTGTGATTCCTTTAGGTATATAATCAATTTTAAATTCTTCTGTTATCATAACTGATTCATAAGTCTTAACTATATCCTGAAATTTATCTCTGATTTCTGTTAAAATATCTTTTAACTCATCGGCTGATTTAATATGGACATCCAACATAAAATTGTAATCTCCTATTGTCGATGTCATATAATAAATATTCTTGCGAACTTTGCAGAATTCGATTAATGCCTTTTTTCTATCTTCATTACTCAAACTTAATTTTATTAATAATAAATGCCACTGATAACCTAATTTATTAATATTTAATTTTGGCTTAAATCCTTCAATTGTACCATTTCTAATTAATTTTTTTAATCTGTAATTTAGTATATGAACAGGTATTTTTATTTTCTTTGACAAACTTACTAAATCAATTCTCGCATCTTGCGATAACCCTCTTAATATTTTCTCATCGGATATATCTAATTTAAAGATTTTTTCCCTTTCTCCTTGATAAAGCGGTCTAGAGTAACTTTTTCCTACTAAAAATTTATATCCTAAATGCTCTGCCTCAGACAATATTGTAAATTTATATTCAAAAAGGTGGTTTCCACAAATTTTTATTATGTGGTTTAAAGTTTTTTCAAAATTTAAAATAGAGTCTTCGTTAACATTCAATATAACCTCCCATTTTCCAATACAGGAAACTAACCATCCAACACTATCAAGAGAATTAATTTTTTCCAATAACTTCTTTTCTTCCTCTTTGTTTATTTTTTCTAATTGAAGAAATACATAATATGTACTTAATCCTAAATTACCAACGTTAACTACGGTATAAAAATTACTAATAATTTCAGATTCAATCATTTTCTGTATCCTGTAATTTGTAACCTGTTTAGAAAGATGTATCTTTTTAGCAATAGCAGAATCTGCTTGCCTAGCATCTTCTTCCAACTCTTTCAGTATCTTTCTATCCCTTTCATCGATTAATCCGCTTTTCTTTGGCATTTTCCTATTTCATTCAATAAACACATATATTTAAATGTTATTATTTTGTCAAAAATAAAAGTCGTTAATTTTTAATATATCATACTACTACTAAAAATAGGTAAAATGGCAAGTAAAAATCAGATTCAAATGAGAATGAGCAACTTAGTTGCAACTCAAAAATTAAATTTGGTAGGAGGCAAAAAATGATGAAGTATTTTATAAGATCACAAGGAGTCCAAAAAGAAATCGTAGATAGAGAAGGTATAGAAAATCTAACTGTCGAATTAACTGCGGAATTAAATAAATTACATAGAACTGAAGTTCCAATGTGTCTTAACCAAGGATTTGATTATGGTAGTAATTACATAACTTTCGGATATTGGGATCCATTCGGTGAAAACCAAAGAAATCCATTTATGGATACTGCTGTCCTAAGAAAAGCCAATATAGTAAGAGAAGGTTCGAGAATTTCAGAAGTTATAACATATAAAGTTTTTCATGGACATGATTTACATAGAAAAACCATTTGTAGTGAAACTGAAGGTGAACCTGAAGATTGTTGGATTAAAACTGAATACGACTTGATGAAAGAAAGATGTCCTTAATAAATAAATCAGGAGATTTCATGGCACTAGAAGATAAAGTAAGGGGAATAGGAAGAAGCATTTCCAACACTACTTGGAAAGGCGTAGAGAAAGCCGTTTATTTGTATAATCTAGCGTATGAAAAATATCCAAAGACAACCCATTTTCTGTCATCAGCAGTTGGAACTATAGGGGGGGATTATATTGCTAAGAGGGTCATGGAAGGGGAAGATATTAAGTTGAGAGATGTGGCTTTCACTTCTGCCGCAGCAGTCTACCAATCATATTTTTATCCAAAACTCATTGATTATACAAATAAAATAGCTGAGATGGAACCTGTCAAGAAATTTTATAACAAATTAGGGATATCAAAAGAATGGGCTAAGACATTAATCATAGGGGGTATGTTCTTTATTCCAAATATGGCATACTGGGGCTTGCTTTCTGTAAAAAACCAAGCAGAAATCACAGTTAAAGCGGTAAAGGAAGCTACAAAGTCAATAGCAATTGGTAGCATTCCATATTTAGGAGTAGACTATCTTGTAACTAATAAATTAAAGAAAAAGTATTGTCTTCCAGTGTGGTCTGCAGCAGAAATAGCTTATAATACCTTTTTAGCAGGAGTTGCGTACTTAACAAAAAGATAATCTCTTCAAGTCCCGACAATGCAACAATGCAACAGAATAGATATCTTTATATATGCTATTTCATATTATAGTATATAGTGGACCGA
>CAYIXF010000081.1:0-2711 GCA_964367265.1 Candidatus Woesearchaeota archaeon | reverse complement strand
TTATCCTGGAAAATATCCTAGTACTAAAGAAATAGGCCAAACAGTACCTATGGGCCCTTTAGCGGTACTAACTTATTTAAAGGATAAAGGTATAAATGTAGAGTTTTTTGATGCTAGACATAAAGACATAAATAAGCTTGATTTAAATGATGTTTTATTTGTTGGTTTAAATGCTTTTACTGGCGGCCAAATTACTCAGGCTGTGGACATTGCTAAATTTATTAGAAATAAGAATGTAGATGTACCATTAGTTTGGGGAGGTATTCATTCTTCATTATATCCCAAGCAAACGATTCAGAGTAAATACGTAGATATAATTGTTGTTGGTGAGGGAGAAGAAACTATATATGAACTAGTTAAGGCACTAGAAAATAATGAATCTCTTGATAATGTTAAAGGTTTACTATGGAAAGATAAAAATGGAGTTATTCACATTAATGATATTAGGCCTTTATTAGATATTGAGGGCTTACCATTCACTGATTTTAGCTTACTAGGAGATCTAAGTAGATATAATTTAGAATGGTTATCTATTGGCAGTAGCAGAGGTTGTCCACACAGATGCACTTTTTGCTTTGAGGTAGCTTTTTATAAATATAAATGGAGAAGCAAAAGTGCTATTAAAACTGCTGATGAGGTAGAAGATACAATAAATAAAGTAAGCCCAAAAAATATTTTCTTTAATGATGATTTATTTTTTGTAAATAAGAAAAGAGCTGAAGACTTCTGTCATGAAATCATTAAAAGAGGCTTAAATAAAAAGTGTTCATTTGGAGGAAACTGTAGGTTAGATTATTTAGCAAGATATGATGATGAATTTTTACAATTGTTAAAGGATGCTAATTTTAAGTATCTAAATTTCGGAGGAGAATCTGGTTCACAGAAAATATTAGATTATGTAAAGAAAGATCTAAAAGTAGAAGAAACATTAATAGCTGCCAAGAAATTAAAGGAATTTGATTTTATTCCTACAATTAGTTTTGTAATTGGTACACCATTAGAAAAAAGAGAAGATCTTATGGATACTGTTTATTTAGTCGATCAATTAATGAAGATTGATCCAAGGGCAAATTTAATTTTATTTATATTTAATCCTTATCCAGGCACTCCGATGTATGAAGAAGCAATCCAGAGTGGTTTTAAAGAACCAGAAACATTTGAAGGATGGGGCCAGTATGCTATGTTTAATGACGCCTTTAAGTTACCTTGGTTAGGTAAAGAAGATCAAGAAGTGGTTCAATGTGTTTCTAACTGCATGGAATTAATTTCTACGCATACAAGACCCAAATGGGAGTGGGATCCTAATTTCATGTTAAGATATATGGCAAAGTCTATATTAATGGGTTCTGCAAAATTCCGATGGAAATTTAAATTCTTCGATTATCCTTTAGAGATATTGGCTGTGGAGAGATTTTACAATAGAAAATTATACAGATAATGGACGAAGCAGAGAAAATACAGAATTTAATTTATAAAGAAGGATTAGAACTAAAGAAAGAAGATTATCTTCTAGCTAGGAAGCAAATCGAACTAATAGGCAGTAACAATTATGTTCTTGATGTAGGTTGTAATGAAGGTTCTTTGATGTCTCTTTATGCACATAAGAATAAAGCTGTGGGACTAGAATTAAGTAAAGAATCTGCGGTTAAGGCTAAGAAGAAAGGTTTTGATGTAAAAGTTGGAAGTGTTTATAAAATTCCATTTAAAGAAAATATATTTGATGTTGTTCATATGAGCGAGATCATAGAACATGTTTTAGACACTGATAAAGCAATAAGCGAAGTTTATAGAGTTCTTAAGAAAAATGGGAAACTTATTATAACGACTCCTAATTGTGCTTCCTTTAGGGATAGAATTTTAGTACTTACTGGCCATTTACAGGGATATATGCAGCATACAGAGCATGTAAGATTTTTTAATAAAGAAAGATTAACTAGACATTTACGAAAAAATAAATTTAAGATAGAAAAAGTATATGGCAGCGGATTTTCTATTCCTTATTTTTCAGGGAAAGCAGTGACTTTCTTTTTTTTAGATAGTTTACTTCCTGCTACCCTAATGCAAAGATTAATTATTGTTGCTGAAAAATAATTTATCTCTTAAATATTAATCTTTTAATGTATAAATAATCTTCTTTATCAATTATTCTAAAAAGTTTAAGAAATACTAAATATAGTAAAAAGAATAAAGCTAGGTAAACTAGCACTAAATATATTTTAGTTGTGTTTGTGAAGTATTTTATTATAATTAATGGAGTTATTGCAACTCCTAATGATAAAATAATTTTTAGGTAATTCCATTCTAGGAATGATGTCCTCATTAGTAAATAAACTTCAATAAATTGAATTATGCCTAATATTGAGTATGTAATGGCTGTTGCTATCGCAGCTCCTACTATTCCGAGCTTTGGGATCAGCATTATATTTAATATTATATTAAGAACTGCAACAGTTACTGCATTTGCCATGAGCATTTTAGTTCTTCCTAGCATATACAATATATAATGGGAGCCAAGAGTTTGATAATAAATGAAATATCCAATTGAAATAATTGCTAAGGCTTTACTTGCTTGAATATAAATCGGTCCGAAGAAAACATTTAGGACGACGTCTGAGAAAAATATTAACATTAATACTAGCGCTATATTAACTAAGAATATCCATCTAGATACTTTTTTATAAATTTCTTTGATTTCTTCTTTTTTATTCCTT
>CAYIXF010000080.1:0-2713 GCA_964367265.1 Candidatus Woesearchaeota archaeon | reverse complement strand
TACCTCCAAATTAATCCGAAAGATTTTCGGTGTTTATTACTTTCTAATTAAACAAGAAGTCCTATATAAATGCTACTGGACAAATCTACTGGACATTCAAGAGCCCTGCCCAGCTCTTATAAATAAAAGAGCTTTATACCATATGGATGAAAAAAAGAGTTGCTATAAAGATTAAAATCCCAAATAATAAGTTATTAATTAGTTCTATGAAAACCTATTCAGAAACAATTAATTACATTTCTGAAGAAGGCTATAAAAATGGGGTTGTAAACAGATACCAATTACACCATTTAACTTATTACAAAGCTAAAGACAAATTTAATCTCCCATCCCAGTATATAATAAATGCAATAAGAATTTCTTCTCAGACATTAAAATCAGTTAAAACAAATAAAGGCTCTAAACCAAAGTATAAGGAGTATATGCCATTGGATTTTGATAGAAGAACTTCATCATTTTATTTTAATAAAGTAAGACTAACAACAATTAAAGGAAGAATAGACATTCCAATAGAAATTCCAGAATATTACTGGAAGTATCTGGACTGGAATTATCAAGCAGCAAGATTAGTCTATGATAAAAAGAAAAACCAGACTTATTTACATATTATATTTAGAAAGGATATGCAAGAAATTAAACCAACAGGAGAATTTATAGGGGTAGACCTGGGAATAAACAATATAGCAGTAACTTCAAATAAAGAATTCTTTAATTCAAGTAAAATAAAGCAAATTAAATCAAAATTTAAACATTTAAGAAGCAGATTGCAATCTAAAGGCACAAAATCTTCCAAGAGATTATTAAAGAAACTATCAGGAAGAGAGAAACGTTTTATGAGACATTGCAATCATGAAATCAGCAAAGAAATAGTGTCAACTCTAAATCCAGGAGACACAATAGTATTAGAAAAACTAAAAGGAATAAGAAAAATAAAATTAAGAAAAAAACAGAGATTCTGGCTGCATAATTGGAGTTTCTTTCAATTGCAGAAATTCATTGAGTATAAAGCTAATTTAAATGGGATAAATTTAATTTATATAAACCCAAAATACACCAGCAAGACTTGCAGTAAATGTTTTAGTTTAAACACAAAAAGAGAAAGATCTAATTTTACTTGCCTGGATTGTAATTATAAATTAAATGCTGATTTAAATGCTTCTTATAACATAAAGTTATCTGGCAAGCTCCAAATAACTAAGGTTGAAGTAAACCAACCCTACATCTCAGGTGTTGATTCCAAAGCATTAGAAATAATGAATTAAGGATGAGCTTAGGGATAACGCTCAGTGGCTTTAGCCCTGAGTAGTTTACGTTTTTGGTTGTATAACGCTCAAAAATACTAAAAAAATTATGTTCATTATTGGCAAAGCAATATAAGTGCCAAGTGTAGAAATTGTTTTCACGCTTATCCCGCCAATATTTCCCCCAATAACATTAATTATTGCTAAAGTTGTCATGAATAACAATGGGGCTGCTATTAACACTGCAGTATAAATATCAGAATAAGTTGCTAAGCTCTCCACATATCTTTTTCTTTCAAGCTTATAAGTATTCAGGGAATCATTTGCTTTACCTTTTAAATAAGACTTGAGGTCACCCCCGCTTTCAGTTGCAGCTATCAATCCAACAAGCAATTCCTTGAATTCTGGTGAAGGTGTAGTCAAAGAAACTGCCTTTAATGCTGTTGACATGTCATATCCAAATAAGTTTACATAATTAACTATTTTTTTGATTTCTCCCTCTAGCCCTTTGTATTCTCCTGAATTAAGAATAAGGTTAAAAATTGAAAATGGTGGTGCTCCGCTTCCTGCAATAGCAGCCATATGAATTATTACAAATGGAAGGTCATCCTTAATTGCTTTTTTTCTGTTTCCTATGAGTACATAAGGATAAAAGTAAAATAAGGCTCCTGTTGTAATAAGGGCTAAAAACCCAAGAGGAATTGATTTTATTAATCCAACAATGACATTTGATCCTGTAATCAATGTATAAGCTAGATAAAAAAAGAAAAAGCCAATATAAGCAAGAAAGCTAGAAAAAATCATCATACTGGCGTATGTTTTTGAGAGTATCTTTATATCAGCAAGCTGTATTAATAGGGAAAGGTCATTAAATTCCTTGGGATATTTTTTAGTAAATAAGAATGTCAAATTCTCAACAAAAAAATTAGACATACCACCATACTTTGTTGTTTTGTAGATTGTGTAAGCTATTTCTTCTTTTATTACCTCCTTTTTTCCCTTCCTGATCCTTTTTAGCACATCAGAACTTGTGTTTGTTTCTTCCAAGAATTTTCTTTTCTGGTTTCTGTCTATACCAAATGATTTTTTTTCAGAATAAGTCTTCTCAGATTGTGTTTCAAATTCATTTATTTTTTCATCTATTTTATTAAGATAATCATCATAATATTTTTTCCATTCTTCTTCTGTTTTGTCATTCAGAAGCTTTTTTATTCCTTCTTTATCATTCGCTGTTTTTAGTTTTTCCAGCTTTCTGAAGAATTTTTCTTTGTAATCATTGTAAATGCCCTTTTCTTTTCTTAAATCATATACTTCTCTTTTCTCAATTTGCAGTTCCATTTTAAATTATGTTAAACTTTTTCAAAACAAGCTCGGGTGTTTTGTAGTACGCATTGATAATATCATAAACTTCTTTGAAGCCCACAATATTTCTGTTGTATAAAGCCATTAAAAGTTTTGTTCTTAATTCAAAT
>CAYIXF010000079.1:0-2819 GCA_964367265.1 Candidatus Woesearchaeota archaeon | reverse complement strand
GACTTATTAAAAGCAATGAATTCTAAAAAAAGAATTGAGTTTAGGGCTTAATTTTAATCACAATGTCCACCAGGGAAGCAAATTGCACTTGGATCATTTAATACAAATCTACAATCCTGTATAATAAAGAAAGCAGAATTTGTCAACCCTGGAATTCCTGTATTAGCTCCGCATACTATATCAGTCGCTCTTCTATAATCTGACAATAAACAAAAATCAGGAACATATGAGTTTGGTGGAAATCCAGGAACTGGCGGATTAAGAGTTATATAAGCCCCTGTATTCGGATTATATGAATTAAAGTTAGCTCCTAAATTCTGAAATGTGAATGGTATTGGATCTAGATCCGTACAGTTACTAACACCATAAGGACCGTATATTTCTGGATTATACTGAATAAGACTGATTGTTCCATTAATTGTAAAATTATGTAAAGGATTAGATTGCTTAGCAACTGTTAATTTAAAAGGAAATATACCATTTAAACCAATTAATCCGGTTGGAACTGGAAAATTAACATCTCTAGTATTTGTCGAATTGATTGGTGGACTTAATACCGTTATACTAGCACTAGTAGTTGGAGTTGGTAACCCAAAAACATCTGTTTTAACTGTAAATATCTCAGATGATGTAATGCAAACATCATTGTTAGTTATTCTTACTTTATAGATTATATTGTTTACTGACCATAAAGTATTGCTATATATCAAAAGCTGTGTATTCGGATTAACACTTCCACTTGGAGCAGCAAAAATACATTGTGGTTGTATAAAATTAATGTTAACTGTTGCTTGTTTTCCACCACCTGGTAGATTATTAATTGATTGTACTGTTATAGGACCCAAAGGTGTATTCATAGTTTGGCCTGGTGGAATAACAAAATTTGGTATAGAAGTTATAGGATAACCACCGCAATTCGAAGTAGATAAACTGTATGGAATTATTACATCTCCTCCGCCTTGTTGATAAATAATAAACCCACTTAGATTTATTATATTATTTGGTCCATAAATAGTGTTATTTAACCCACCACCTTCTTCTCTATCAGTCACTCTAACAATTACGCCATTGAAATATCCTGGACACGAATACACTGATTCTGGCCCAGAATTTGTTCTTAATTCAAGTGCAAGATTATTACCTACAATATTTTCCATCAATATTTCTTGAGGGCATCCTGATGGTGGAGTGTGTTCAATATCACATAAATTATAAGTACCGGGATTGGTAATCGTCTGTACCCTAGACACTGGACTTAAACCCATAAAATATGATCTAATATGATATTGATAAGATCCAAGCCCCCATCCCATTGTATCTAATCGATCTTCATAGTCTAATACAGTACATATATTAATTGGATTGACAAAATTACAAACTCCAACTCCTGATGCATGAGGAACTAAACCACCATTAAAAAAACTCCTAAACTGCGGATGCCAAAAGGTAAGTGTATGCCCAATTTCATGCTTGAAAACCTTCATCGCATAATTATTGTATGTTGAAGGAGCATTAAAATTTATGAACACTTGAGGATCTGCTGATGCTAGAGGACCGTCATTTGTTGTAATATAAACAGGCATCCCTGTAAAAGATATCGTCATGCCTGCAGAACCACCAGGTATTGTATCATATGTCTTTGGTATAACTTTTAATACAAATTTATATTGGGAATAATTTACCATTGGATCTGCCAAAGAAATTAAATTAAATGCATTGGTATAGTATGTACCTGGATTAAAAGTGCTATCAAAAACCCCATAGGTAGTAAAATTAAGCACTGCATTATTATCAGAATTATCAAGGAAATATTGATTTACATTAGAAAACATGGATTGTAAATAGGATTGGTAATTGCTTGGCAAAGGATATATGGTATTATAAGGAATGAGTGCTGCTACATTTATTAATCCATAATTAAATGGACTTGATGGACTGTAAATAGGATAACCGGTAATCTTAGATTTTCTTACATCATCATTAGTGGATTCTTTAGGAACTTCATTAATATTTAAACCATAAGCAGGGCTAACATAAATTATGTCATTGTAAAAATAAGCTCCGGAATTAAAATTATTGAATTCTTCTTCAATTTTATCTAATATAATTTCAAATTGTTTATTATTTTTTACCGCATAAAATTTATATATAGATTTTATATTTTCATCATTTGTTAGATCATCTTCATGAAAGATCTTAATCCGATAATCATTAAGATTAATTTTCTTCGGAAAAAGATAACTTAATTCATCAGGAAAATAATTTATTAAACTATTCAATTGCTCTATTTGTTTATGTGGTTTATTTAAAGACATAATGAAATTTTTGTGTTCTTCAAGATTTTTTTTTATATTCTCTATGTCATCTGCAGAGAGTGAATCCTTTCCACCAGCAGTATTTAATATAATCAAAGCCTGGTATAATGGATCAACTAATATCTCCCTTATAAATCCTATATCGGTTCTTGTAGATTGTATATTTAATACGCTCATAAATTCATTTTCATTAGAAACTTCTCTCGTTCTTGTAATTTTACCTGTTAATTGATTATATTGAAGATTATAAGCTATAAAAGAAATAAATAGAATAATAGATAATAAAATAAAGACATAACCTTCTTTTTTCATTAAAATAACTGTGTGTTCTGTGTTTAAAAGTTTATCCAAAATAATGCATTGTTGCGTTGTCGGGACTTTTAAAATATTTTTAATTTCCTTTGGAAAAAAATACCAAAATAATTTAGAGCATAACTTTTTAAAAAGGCATTATACTTCTGGGTTTGAAGAATTCATAAGTTTAAAAACATATTGGAGTTCCAA
>CAYIXF010000078.1:0-2821 GCA_964367265.1 Candidatus Woesearchaeota archaeon | reverse complement strand
GGGGAATTGATTAAACATAATTTAAAATGGCAATTATTTAAATATAATTTTAAAAATTTCAAAGAGGAAGAAGGTTTAGCAATATTTCTTTTAGTAGTCTTAATCTATTATATACCTTCTCTCCCTGCAAAAGTTGTCGCTTCTTTGTTACTTATGTATATCTTATTTAAATCGATTAGAAAAAATTTTAAGAAAGTTGATTTGAGAAAATAGGTTTAGTTAGTTTATGGATGATAAAAAAATTATTCTTGAACTTCATAAGCTCCTCTATCTACATTTCCATTTACAATTCTTGGGTTTCCATCTAAGTCTGTTGTGATTCCATCTGGTACTACTTTATTGCTTCCTGTATCTTTACTGGGCGAGTTTATAGATAATCTTCCCTCTAAATCTTCGAATAGTGGATCCTCACCATTATTACCGACTCCACCTAGACTTCCTGTCCATCCTTGAATACAGGAGATATT
The DNA here is from genome assembly GCA_964367265.1 of Candidatus Woesearchaeota archaeon. Taxonomy (GTDB): domain Archaea; phylum Nanobdellota; class Nanobdellia; order SCGC-AAA011-G17; family JAFCDX01; genus CAYIXF01. Next base: position 2,354 of record CAYIXF010000078.1, on the reverse strand, counting down.
TATAGATGCACTACTTGCGTTTATACTAGAGATTTGGGTATTTTCATCAGATCCATTGTTATCCCAAAAAATGCAATTACTTAGAGTAGCAACACTACCTGTGTTATTGAATAATCCTCTGCCTCCTGTTGTTCCTGAGTGGTTTCTAATGAAAGTATTATTTATTAAGGTGGGATTACTTTGATCATTACTCATTCCTCCCCCGCTTACCCCTGGTCCTACTTGATTCTCAATAAATGCACAGTTCACTAAATAAGGTTCACTACCATTATGGTTAAGCATGCCTCCCCCAGCTCCATCTGTAGCACGATTAAACACAAACTTTGAGTTTATTACATCAGGGTGGGAGTTATTATTATACATACCTGCACCACCTACAGCGCCAGCTAAATTATAAATGAATATACAATCTCTTATGGTGGGTGCTCCATTTATATTAATGATCCCTGGGCCTTCTATACCATTTCCTCCGCTAATAGTAAATCCATCCAGGATAGCACTTTTAGAGGTATCACTGCCAGTCCCTACATGAAAACTATTATCTCCATAGTTCAGGAAATTAATAGAATCATCATCCCCTCTTAAATCGCCAGATAAAACTGTTATATGGTTTCTTGGATTTCTTGATTCCTTACCACTTTCACTACCTGCAAATCCACCATAAATACCTATGCCTGTTATTAAATGAAAAGTTGAAGCCCTTTCATCAATTGCACCTGGTTTGTAAGTTCCAGCAGCCACCCATATTTCATTTACAGTATTTAAGTTGTTAGTTGCTCTCGCTAAAGCAATTTGTAAATTTGTGTATGCATTCTCCCAACTATCTCCGTCGTTCAAACCTGCTGCATCTCTTTTTACAAAAATAATCCCAACTGGTGGTGGAATGATGGGTGGACCTACTATAATCTCCAACCCATTAACATTGGTCCCACTAAACTCAGTGCTTAATCCTGCTCGATTAGTAACCCTCAGTTTAGAATTAAAATTACCACTCTGATCAAAGGTAAAAATATCTGTTCCATTAGTGCTGTCTTCTATACCATCATTGTTAAAATCCCAAGAATAAGATTCAATACCGCACTCTGGATCATTTGCAAAACCTATAAATGTCGCCTCTAAAGGAACTGCTCCTTTTCTAGGCAAGGCAACAAAACTAACTTCCGGAGGTGTGATATCTGAGAGGCAAGGATCAATAGAATTACTACCATCACATGAATAAGAAGTTCCAATTAAAGTAGTTTCATTCTCTTGTTTTACACCATCATTATTATCATCCCTATAAAAGTCTATTCTATACCCTCCATTAGAACAGTTAATTCCTGGACTTTCTTGATTTATTAGAGTAACTAGACTTCTTCCTTCAATTCCTTGTTCACCTTGTTGACCAATTGATCCTTGAGGTCCAGTATCTCCAGTACAAGAATAAGCTGTTCCTAACAAAGTAGCTTCGGTATCTTGTTTTACACCATCATTATTATCATCCCTATAAAAGTCTATTCTATACCCACCATTTACACAATTCACTCCAACATCTTCAGGAGTTACTTGTACTACAACGCTTTTTCCACTATCTTGACCACCATGTGGATTTCCTTTAATTTCAAATCCGTTAACAAAATAAGAATCAAAATTTTGAATTTGAGTTAGTTGACTAACTTGCTGCTCTAAATTATTAACTCTCCTTTGTAAATCATCTGGGCTACAATATAACCAGCCCAAAGCTGCAACAGAGGCTACAGCCCCTAAAGCTATTCTTTTAAAAAATCCAATTTTGTTTTTGTATTCCATTTTTAATTTCTTCTATATTACTTCTTTTTAAATCTATTTGACTACTCCTAGGGGTGAATTTTAAGAGTCACTCTACTCCAATTATATTATAAAAATTTAAATTCTCAATTTCCTAAGTTTTTTTCTTTTTTTATTTTTTTTAACTTTTTCTAGACCTAACGATCCAGTATAGTTGCATTTTCTACATACATAATTTTGAGGGTATCCTCCTCTTGCTAGAAATACTTGGTAGAGTTTTGCATTACATTTGGGACATCTTAAATTTGTAACTTGAGAGAAAGATTCTAAATTTCCCATCCCAACAATACCCTTTTTAAAAATTTCTCTTACTTTTTCTAAAGATTTCATTTATACTTTCAATTCCCTTAATCTTTTAACTCTTTCATCAACAGCTGGATGAGTACTTAATAAATTAAGCAAACTAGAACCTCTAAAAGGATTTGCGATAAATAAGCTTGAAGTTGAAGGATTACCAAACTTTAAAGGATTTATTTTTGCTCCTTCATGAATTTTTATTAAAGCACTAGATAAAGCTTCTGGATCTTTTATTGATTTAGCACCAGATG
>CAYIXF010000077.1:1502-2834 GCA_964367265.1 Candidatus Woesearchaeota archaeon | reverse complement strand
TGTAATATTCTTGCATAAATTAACTTAGAATTATCATTTTTTAAACATTTGCAAAAAAGAAAAAAAAAGAACTAGAATTTTAATTTAGCGCCAAGTGAATATTGGGCACTTTCTTGCCAAGGGTATTTCTCAGCTCTTGCTACTAAATCTAAATCCTTAGTTAATTCTTTTGATGCTTCTATTTCACCCAAGGGTGTTATTTTTCCATCTTTATAATCTAGATCAACCCAGGACTCTAAACCAAATCCGAGTGGAAGTTTAGCAGATCCATATATACCTAATTGCTGACCTTTTTCTAAAGTTGATTCTATAGGTGAAAATTTAACATCTATGAATACAGGCCCTAGCTCTTTGGAATAAGCAATATGTGGTCTTACTAAATCTTTTACACCAGTTCCACCATTGTACTCTACTCCAGCACTAAACCCTTTACCTAAATCTTTTCTAGCCCTAAACTCACCATATACTGATTCAAAATCAGCTTTCTTACCAAACAAGTCTAGAAAACCATAAGTATCTTGGTCTCCTCTTTGCAATCTTAGCACTTGTTTTTTCTCACTTAAATTGTGAGTAGCAGTAAGACTATGCCAATCTTGAGCCTTAGTTTGCGTGCCTAATGATGCAATTAATGCTATAATCGGAATTAATTTTTTCATTTTGTTTTACCTCCTTAAAGTAATTACTATTAAGTGATTATAGTAGCTATATAAATATTCTCTAACCCTTAGGGGGGAGAAAATAGATAAATTTAAATATCAATAAAATAAATAAACTTTATGGACGCAACAATTTTAGAAGATATCGGATTAACAAAATCTGAGATTAGGGTATATTTTACCTTGTTAGAATTAGGGCCGAGCACAACAGGAAAAATTATAGAAAAATCTAATGTTGCAAGCTCAAAAATTTATGAAATATTAGATAAATTAATACAAAAAGGCCTGGTAAATTATATTTTAAGGGGCAGAATTAAATATTTTGAAGTTTCAGACCCGGTTAGAATAATAAATTACATAGAGGATAAAGAAAAGGATTTAGAACTGCAAAAAAAAGAAATTCAGAATATAATTCCTAAATTAGAATTAAAAAAGAAATTAGCAAAAGTTAAACAAGAAGCTAAGATTTATCATGGTCTTAAAGGATTGGAAGCAGCTTTTTATGATGCTTTAAACCTTATGAATAAAGGAGAAAGTTACATTGCATACGGAATTCCTAAAAGATCTGATGAGGTGAATAGATTTTTTGTTAAGTGGAATAAAGAAAGAGCTAATAAAAAAATAGAACAAATGATATTATTTAATGAAAATGCAAGAGGGGATTTAAAGACACTCC
>CAYIXF010000077.1:0-1492 GCA_964367265.1 Candidatus Woesearchaeota archaeon | reverse complement strand
CAAAGAATAATCCACTTTCAGAAATAAAATATTTGCAAGAAGACATGCTTATGCCTGCTGCTATTAATGTTTTTAAAGATAGAACGATAATATTTCCATCAGAAACAGAAAATGAACCTTTAATCATTGTTATAGACAATAAAGAAGTTGCAGATTCTTTTATAGCACAATTCAATGTCTTATGGAATCAACAAACTAGAGTTTATACAGGAATAAATGGACCTAAAAAAGTATTTAATGAAATGCTTAAAACAAAAAAAGAATTATTGGCTTTTGGTCTGGATGATATTCAGTTAACTCAAAGTTTGGCGATAGAATTAAAAAAATTAGAAGATCATCTTAATAAAAATAAAATTTCTGAAAGATTATTATTTAATAAAAAAATTGGAAAATACAATTCCCCCCAACTGTCTAAAGTTAAATATTTACCAAAAGAGTATTTTAGTCCAGTACATGTTGAGATTTATGGAACTAATGTTGCAATAATAGACTGGAATAAGCCCATTATAACCATTGTAATAGAAAAAAAAGAAATTGTTAATCAATACAGAAAATATTTCGATTTGTTATGGAATATTGCAAAACCTTAAATAATTAAATAATTTCTATTATAAAATGCCAATCAATGCACCAAAACATTTAAATAGTAGAATGATATTAAAAGTTTATGACTTCTATATATAGATTAATGAAACAAAATTGGAAAATTTATAGTTTAATGTCTGGTGTTGCTTTAATAGAAGAAATGACTAAACCTTATCCACACATACAAACTAAAAATAATATTAAGTTTGAATGTTTCGTTAGTATACAGTTAAGAGGAATGAATAAAGATATAATTAATGAATGGTTTTATATAACAAAAATATGGGAAAGAAAATTAAAGACTAATTTTATTGGACCCGCATTTACCGAAATAAAAAGAGATAAAGATGGAAAATGGTATTTCGGACTATTACCAAATTGGCTTTATTATATAATAAAAACGACAGGTAAATTACCCTCTTCACATGTAAATAAGACTGTGCATTATAGACTCAGAAATTGGAGGAAAAGTAGTTATAAATCAAAAAATGAAAAATATATTATAAAACCTAAACTTTTATCAAAGATTTTAAATAAGAAATCTGTCTACAGTGTTTTAATGGAAAATAAAAGATTAGCTGCTGGGGCTTTTATAATAAGTTTTGATTTTGAATTTAGAGGTTTAACAATAGGGCAACCAAATTTATGCATGTCAAATACTTATAAAGATTTCTTGAAATTTATGTTAGAAATTGCAAATAAATGGGATTGGGCTACTTCTAATAAACTATCTAATGTAAACGTTGAATATAGTAGAAAATTAGGTATAAATGCTACCGACCAATCAAGATTTAATATAAGCATTAAAAAATTAGATGATATATATTCTTTAGCTGGCCCTGTAGTTGATTCACACAAAGATAAATGTATAATGTTTCATATAAATCGCTCAAAAACCTACATAAAT
>CAYIXF010000076.1:0-2950 GCA_964367265.1 Candidatus Woesearchaeota archaeon | reverse complement strand
TACGATCATAAAATTTTCTTAATGCTGAGTGATGACCATTTTTTATTATATCTTTTACTGTGGCATTTGGTTTTCTTTTTAAGTAATTTGAGAAGCTTATTTTACGTTCTTCCCAAACTGCAGGAGAAACAGTTCCATAAAAGTCTATACCTAATTCTTTTCTTAACTCAATTAGCCCTCCAAAAAGTTTTTTAGCAGCAGATGCATGTTTAGCTTGTCTTAATTCATCATATGTAGAATAAGGATATTTTCTAAGATATTTTAATAAATCTTTTTTTCTTTTCTCCCATTCTTTCTCTGATACTACATTACCCTGTCTTTGAGGTATTCCTACTTCTTCCCTGGCTCTATTTATACTACAACCATATAACTTGTATAGAGTAGACCAATAAGTACCATCATTTATTAAATCATTTATAGTAGTGTCAGGATATTCTTTAAGATATTTTAATAAATCTTTTTTTCTTTTCTCCCATTCTTCGTTACTTAAACTTATTCCCATTTTAGTTTACTGTAATTTATCTTCTAAATATCTTACAGCTTCATCAAAACCCTCATAACTAACTCTACTAGGATAATAAATGTTATTAAACTCTTTTGAAACATTAATCATTTTTGTTCCTATATATCCTTCTACAGTTGGGTTATGATACAAGATTAAATCGACACTTTTAGGAGAAAATTTTTTAATTTCGTCAAGATTTCTTTTACTAGTTTTTCCAGTATCTACATCTTTATCAAACAAAGCGATTCTCTTTCCTTTTACATTCTGTTCATTTGGGTTAGTAATCCACTTAAAAGTCACATCATCTGCCTTATGAGCTTCAGTTATTATTGTAGGTAACCCAAATAAATTAAACATGTATGTTAAACCTAAACCACCATTGGCTATTCCTATTCCTAGATCATAGTTTTTAGCTAAATTATGTGCTAAATTTATAGGCCTACAATTTAAAAGAACTTCTGGAAATTCATAAGGTATTTTAATTCCATTTTCCTTAGTAAAATCTTTAAATCTATTATGGATTTTATTATATAATTGTTCACCAACATAAATATTTAAAGAAGTCTCACATATTGGATCATTAGGAAAAAGTTTCATATATTTATTAGCTACTTTCCAGAACCCCCCTCTATCTCCCAAATTTCGATATATAGATAAAGCCTCACCTAACCAATTGATTCCTGGTTGTTTTAAACATTCTTCTGCAAGAAATCTTAGCTTTTTTTCATTATAAATTCTTGCATAAGCCAAATGTGCTCCATAGTAATTTCCATTTTTAAAAAACATGTCTCCTAATTTTGAAATTTCATTATCAATATCCTTACTTTTATTTTTTTCATTAATTTCAATGAATTTCTTTAAATTAAAATATGTGTCTCCTCCCCAATAATCTTCTATTTTTTTGAATTCTCTAATTACATTATCTTCTAATTCTTTATTTTCTATTGATTGTGTCATTTTAAATCTCCTAAGTAATAATCTAAAAATTTAGGATAAACTTTCCAAGTCCAAACTCCTCTTGTAATAGCATTATTTATTAGATCCTTATTATGATTAAATTTATCTTCTCCTAGTTTTTGTCTAATACCTTCTAAAGCAGAATTTATATGACCTATACCAAGTAGATGCCCCAGTATGTTTATAGAATCGTCAAACGATTCTATGTTGGGATTTCTTTTCCATTGTATTGCCAATCTTGGATTATCTGTTATTTCTGTCCCATACTTAATAATATCAAATGTGGAATCTCTCAGTTCTTTTTCTTTTAGTTGTGATACAAATAAATTAAATGCTCTTCTTTGTAATGTTGTTTTTTGTTCTATTTCTTGAGTTTTAACAAAATCTTCTTCTAATCCTAAACTATCCCTATTTTTTGTAATATACTCCAAACCTTCTTCTTCTCTTAATCTTGCTATACCCTCGCTTATCATTTTAGCTGGGATTATAGAAGGAATTTCTTCTCCAAGCCACAATGTCATTGGTAAATCTTCTGAATTAAACTGCTGTGAACCGTGCCCAACAAGTTCATGAAACGTTGTTACGTATGCTTGAGAAGGGTTTACTCTTACCTTATGATCAAAATCCAAACACTCAAAACAGTATGGCCCTAACTCTATTGTTTTTGTATGTGAATTCCATCTGCTATAATTAGAATATGGTAATAAAACAAGTTTAAAATCAAAATCTTCTGGCAAATATTTTTTATCTTTTGCGTATTTTAATACATTTTTCTTTATTTCCGGCACAATTTTTTCTATTTCTTCTTTAGATTCTTTTGTATCATTTCTAATTTGTTTAGGTCTTCTACTTTCTAGTGATTTCTCATATTCATATTCTAGCTTCCAATCAACACTTTTTACAAAATCTATAATTTTATCAAATGATTTATCTCCTCCTAAAATATCAACCATTTGTTCAGTACTATATTGGGATTTCATATTAGATAAAAAATCTTGCAATGCAGAATTAGAATATAATATATAATCAATATTCTCTAAAACAAGTTCATCAAATTTAGATTTTGGTTTTATTTCTTTAGAATCTTTTATTAAATAATTTATTCTGTCTCTTAGTAAATTTGACACATATTTATTCACAGGTGTATCATTATGTAATCTAACTAAATTAAATAAATCAAACACTTTATTATCTAGTTCAATTAATTCTTTATTTTCTATCTTCAATTTATCTTCTAATTCCATTTTCCTTCTCCAATAACAATACTAAATACAAAGCTTGAGCCCATCCTAGAGGACTATTTTCATTATGAATATCTGAATTACTATAATATAATTCAGGAAATTCTCCCTTAGCATTTCTACTTAATTTAACTTTCTTCATATACCCTAAATATTTTTTCTTATCACCTAATTTTTTATAAATTAAAGCTAACCATATTAAACCAAGAGGCCATTCAGCTTCTCCATTTTTATAATAATACTTATC
>CAYIXF010000075.1:1708-2954 GCA_964367265.1 Candidatus Woesearchaeota archaeon | reverse complement strand
CGTGAGACAGTTTGTTCGATATCTAGTAGAGGTGCTTGTTGTCTGAGGGGAAGGACCATTTAGTACGAGAGGAACGATGGTTCGGGGCCTCTGGTGAATCTGTTGTCTGATAAGGCAGGCAGAGCAGCTACGCCCCAAGTCATAAGAGCTGAAAGCATCTAAGCTCGAAGGATGCCTCGAAAAGAGACAATATTTTAGAGCTCTCAAAGAAGATGAGGTTGATAGAAATGTGGTGTAAGTGCCAAGGCAACGAGGCATTCAGCCAGCATTTACTAATCGCTCTAATAGAAACTTTTTATAAGAAGCTTTTAAGAAAAGCTTCAGCAAAAGAAGTTTCATCAAAACATATCTACCTATGTGCATTATTTTTTAGAATTCTATATAAAAAACTTTTTAGGTAAAAGTTTTATCAAAAAGTTTACTTAGTTAAATTTATAAATAATAGAGCTTTTCTTAGAAAGAAAACCTTGGAAAAGAAATAAAAATGAAAGATTTAGAGGCATTAAGGCATTCGGCATCTCATATACTAGCACATGCTGTTAAAAAATTATTTCCAAAAGTAAAGCTTGGAATAGGCCCTGCAATAGAAGATGGTTTCTATTATGATTTTGATAATGTTAAATTCTCTTCTGAAGATCTTTTAAAGATAGAAAATAAAATGAAGGAAATAATCAAACAAGATTTTCCTTTTAAAAAGACAGAGTTAAGTTACGATGAAGCTAAGAAATTATTTAAAGATCAACCATATAAATTAGAACTTTTGGATGAATTTAAAAAAGCAGGAAAAAAAATAACGTTTTACCAACATGGAGATTTTATTGATTTATGCAAAGGAAATCACGTTAATTCAACTTCTGATATTAAAGCTGTTAAGCTAATAAAGATTGCTGGGGCATATTGGAGAGGCAGTGAAAAGAATCCCATGTTGCAAAGAATTTATGGAACTGCTTTTGATTCAGATAAAGAACTTAAAGAGTATTTACATTTAAGAGAAGAGGCAGAAAAAAGAGATCATACTAAATTAGGCAAAGAGCTTAATTTATTTAGTTTTAATGAAGAAGCTCCAGGTTTTCCTTTTTTTCTTGAAAAAGGCACTATTGTATGGGATGAGATAGAGAAGTTCTTGTATGACCTATATAAAAAGAATAGTTATAAATTTGTAAAGACCCCTTTAATTATGAACAAAAATATATGGATACAAAGTGGCCATTGGGATAATTATAAAGAAAATATGTATCTTACAAAG
>CAYIXF010000075.1:0-1608 GCA_964367265.1 Candidatus Woesearchaeota archaeon | reverse complement strand
GATGGAAAAAAACATCAACCAATAATAATACACAGGGCAATAATAGGATCTTTTGAAAGATTTATAGGCATTCTCATAGAGCACTATAATGGTAAGTTTCCATTATGGCTTAGTCCTGTACAAATTAAGATAGTAACATTGACTGATAGAAATGTTAAATATGCGAATAAGATAAAAGAAGAATTAGAAAAAAATAATTTAAGGGTTGAACTAGATGATAGACCAGAATCAATGGCCAAAAAAGTTAGAGATGCCGAAACTGAAAAGGTAAATATTATAATAACTGTTGGAGATAAAGAGGAAGAGAATAAAACTATTGCAGTAAGAATAGGAAATAAGGTTAATTTTAATGTAAAGTTAGATAAATTCATTAGCGATATTTCAAACGATATAAAAAATAAAATAATATAAGCTTTTAAGAAAAGCTTAAGTAAAAATAAGAAAAGTTTAATCAAAATAATGAAATTTGAAGAAACACTTAATATTTTAGAAAAGTCTGAGGTATTCAAAGATTGGAAAAAAAGCCATAAAGATGCTTATCTATGTAGCATATTTTTAATAGGTAAAATAGAAAATATTGGAAATGAACCTTTGCAGTTTGATTATTATTTTAAAGATAAGATTACAAGTTTTGTGATAGAGCCTTTTGAAAAAAGTCTTGGGAAAAATGTAAAGATTGGTAATGAAGAGTCTATATTTAAAAAAGAAGGTGAGATTGATAAACTTGAAATCAATAAAATTAAAATTTCATTTGATCAAGCATTAGAAATTGTTAACAAATTTGGCAAAGATAAGTATCCTAATGAAATGTTTAATAAGGCAATCATAATATTACAGAAAATTATGTGGAATATTACATTTTTGACACAAAGCTTTAATGTTTTTAATGTTAAGATTGATACAAATAATGGAAATATTATAGAAGAAAAACTTATTCCTATATTCAACTTTGTTAATAAATAATTACCAAAAGATGAAAACTGATAATGAGCTTGAAGAGCTAAGGACAAAGACTAATGAAATAGAAAAAGAAGCAAAAAGTGAAGTAGCTGAAACAAAAGAAATATTCCTTGTTATTATAACTTTAATAATAATAGTTATTACTACTTATACAGTTCTAGTTTATGGTAATATCTCAAAAGTAGGCGTAATGTTCTCAAACATAGCAGAGTATATCAAGACTTTAGTTTAATTTTATTTATATAAATTTAAAGTCTCTTCTTCCATAAAATGTAATTTTGCAGGTACTATTAAGCATTGGGGAAAATTCTTAAATTTAATTTTTAATAAATTTTTAGCTTTATCTGCTTTTATTTCTTGTTTATCAGATCCTAAGGCAGAACAAGCAACGCATAATATACCTTCTGTAAAGATGTTTTCTTTTTTCTTTTTTTCTATATCTAATAAGAATTTTATTGCTTGGTTAATTGTTAAAAATTTTTTCTCTTCAGGCCTTAAATCTAATAAAAATAATGTATGCAAATTATTTTGTAAATTCATTTTTAATACATTGTAAGGAGTTTCTATAAGCCAGTCTCCTTCAATAAATGGAATAGAAGTAGTTTTACCAAAATTATAAAGCATTAATCCAGTTTCGCCTATAGCTGT
>CAYIXF010000074.1:0-3001 GCA_964367265.1 Candidatus Woesearchaeota archaeon | reverse complement strand
CGGTTTTTGTTGATATTGATGAAAAAACTTACAATATAGATCCTGCAAAAATAGAGGAAAAAATTACAGAAAAAACAAAAGCAATAATCCCTGTTCATCTATATGGACAACCTGCAGATATGGAAGAAGTAAAAGAAATCGCTGATAAACATAATTTAATTGTAATCGAGGATGCTTGTCAGGCACATAATTCAGAATATAAAAATAAAAAAATACCGGTATCAGAAACTGGTTGTTTTAGTTTCTATCCTGGAAAAAATTTGGGTGCATATGGTGAAGGGGGAATGATTGTTACAGATAATGAAAAGATTGCAGAAAAAACTATGTTATTAAGGGACCACGGGCAAAGGGAAAAATATGTTCATGATATTATTGGATTTAATAATAGAATGGAAGGAATACAGGGAGTAATATTAAATGCAAAATTAAGGCATTTAGACGAATGGACAGATAAAAGAAGAAATAAAGCAAAAATTTATAATAAATTATTATCTGGAATTGTAGAAATACCTTTTGAAAAAAATGATAGAAAACATGTTTATCACTTATATGTAACTAAGGTAGAAAACAGAGAAAATTTAATGAGTTTTCTAAAAGAAAAAGGAATATCAACTTCACTTCATTATCCAATTCCGATTCATCTACAAAATGCGTTTTCATATTTAAATTATGAAAAAGGAAGTTTTCCAATAACTGAAAATGCTGTAAACAATATTTTATCTCTTCCGATATATCCAGAATTAGGGGAGGAACAAATTAAATATGTTTGTGATAAGATTAAAGAATTTTATAATAAATGATTTAGATAATTAATCAATTTTTTAGATTCATCATATCTTATATAATCTTTATTTAATACTTCCGGTACAATGTGTTCAGCTTTACTTGTATTAATTATTTCTTCTAAATCTAAAATTCCATCCAAAAAGCCATCCTCATACAAATCCCTTATAATCATAACATTACTACAATGAATAACTTTTACTCTTTCGCCTAAACTCCCTATCTTTTCTTTGACCATATCTGATAAAGATCCCTTCGAAGGTTCTTTCAAAAATCCTTTCGAAGACTCTTTTCCAAGTTCTTTTTCTTTTAATCCCATAAAACTCAAGAAATCTATTTCTCTTCTTAATGAAACGAAATCATCTTGGGTTTGTTTTTTTGTACCTTCAGAATACATTGCTAACGTTATGGTATAATGACCAAGGTCAAAAGTAATTCCCAAATCTTCTGGAAAATCGTAGAATAATTTACCAAAATCACCATAATCATAAGGGCAATTGTTTACAGTATTTGGAAAAACATTTTCTAAAGAGATAAATCCATTTTTACAATCTAAAGATCTTAAGTATTCATGAAAAGAATCTCTTCTATCTTGAATTTCCAAAGTACTTGGAAGTTTATAATTTCTTTTTTCTTGTCTACAATGAGAAACATTATGCACTGTAAAATATCCTTTATTGTTTAATGATAAAAAAACATCAAAAGAATCTTCAATTAACCTTCTACTTTGATTCTTAAGATATCTGTCTTCAGAAAAGGGGTCTATTAAGCTATAAGTTGGTTTCCTATAAAAAGAATCATTTGTCTCCAGATTAACTGTACCAAAATTATCCCTTAATATCGAAATTATTTCGGGTGTCGGAACCCTGCCCATAAGAGCAACTTCTATTCCATCAGCCACTCCAATTCTAGATTTAATTTGCTCTATATTTGTTATAGCTTTCGTTAAGACCTTCATCTGTTTTAAGTAAATTTTATATTTATAAATCTTTTTATTTATTTACTATTTTAAAGTAACAATTTGATAATAAAAATTAATGTCTTAATTCAACTAAATCATTATTCTTTAGTCTAAATAATTGCGCTTCTTCTCTATCAATATGAAAATGAGATTTATGTGCATCCCCAGATCTAATCACAACATCTCTAACAATTAATTTATTATTATGATAAACGTCAACTTTATCGCCGTTTTCTAATCCAAATTCTTTTGCTTCATCTGTACTTAAATGCACGTGTATTTTTGCAATTATAACTCCTTTATCAATTTTAACTGCGCCTTTCGGACCTTGAATTATAATTCCTGGCGAACCTTCTAAATTACCAGAAACTAAAATGGGTGCTTTAACTCCAAGAATTTTTTGATCCCCCCTCATTATTTCAACTTGAGTTTCTTTTCTTAACGGTCCAACAACACGAACATTCCAAATTATTTCTTTACCAATTAAATTTACAGTTTCTTTAGCTGCAAATTGGTTGGGTTGTCTTATCTCTTTAAAAATTTCTAAATTCTCTTTCCTAAATAATTTAATTATATCTTCTTTACTTAAATGTACATGATGATTTGATATTCCTACAGGAACTAATTTCATTTTTAATTTTAAGTAAGATAATTTTAAAAACCTTTATATTAATTATATTCCTTAGTTTGATTATTAAATATTAAAGGGGTTTTGTAATATGAAAATTAAAGATTCAACAATACTTGTAACTGGTGGAGCAGGAAATATAGGTAGTCATATAGTCGATATGTGTATTAAAGAAGGTGCAAAAAAGGTGGTAGTTATTGATAATTTTACAAGGGGTGTTATGGGTAATTTAGATTGGGCTAAAAAAAATGGAAATATAGAAATGGTTAATGGGGATATTAGAGATATTGAATTACTAAATAAATCTTTTAAAAACGTTGATTATGTTTTCCATCAAGCTGCAATAAGAATAACACAATGTGCACAAGAGCCTAAATTAGCGCATGAAGTTTTAATTGATGGAACTTTTAATGTTTTGGAAGCTTGTGTTAAAAATAATATTAAGAAACTAGTGTTTGCATCATCTGCATCCGTTTATGGGGATCCTAGTTACTTGCCTATGGACGAAAATCATCCTTTTAATAATAAAACATATTATGGTGCTGGTAAAATTGCAAATGAACAAATGGCAAAATCATTTAAAGAAATGTACGGCCTTAAATATATTGGACTTAGGTATTTTAACGTTT
>CAYIXF010000073.1:1561-3007 GCA_964367265.1 Candidatus Woesearchaeota archaeon | reverse complement strand
ACTACCAGAGCTTAAGAATAAAAAGAATATTGTAATGAGATTTGCTCCTTCCCCTTCTGGTCCATTGCATATAGGACATGCTTATGTTTTAACTCTTAATTCAGAATATTGCAAAAAATATAAAGGTAAATTAATTTTAAGAATAGAGGATACCAATCCAGAAAATATTTACCAGGATGCCTATAAATTAATAGAAGAAGATGTAAAATGGCTAACAAATAATAAAATTTCAAAAGTTATAATACAATCAGATAGATTAGAAATTTATTATGATTATGCAGAAAAATTGTTACAGCAAGAAAATGCATATGTTTGTACTTGTGACCAAGAAAAATTTAAAGAATTAATAATAAAAAAAATAGCATGTCCTTGCAGAAATCTTCCTATTAAAGAACACTTACTTAGATTTGATAAAATGTTTATTGAATACAAACCAGGAGAAGCAGTTTTAAGGATTAAAACAAATATCCAAGATCCAAATCCAGCTATGCGTGATTGGCCAGCTTTAAGAATTAATGATCATGAACACCCAAGAACAAAAACAAAATATAAAGTATGGCCTTTAATGAATTTTGCAGTTGCTATAGACGATCATGAATTAAAAATAACGCACTCAATAAGGGGCAAGGATCATATTGATAATGCAAAAAGACAACAGCATATTTTTAAGTATCTCAAATGGAATCTTCTAGAAGATATGTTTGTTGGCAGAATTAATTTTATAGGCCTTAATCTAAGTACCACAGAGACAAGAAAGTTGATAGATTATAAAAAATTTTCTGGTTGGGATGATATAAGATTGCCATCCTTATTAGCTTTAAAGAGAAGAGGTTATCAGCCAGAAGCATTTATTAAATATGCTTTAGATATGGGTATAAATCAATCTGATAAAACAGTTACAAAAGAGGAATTTTTTAAAATATTAAATGCGCATAATAAAGATATAATAGAACCAAAATCAAATAGGTATTTCTTTGTAGATAATCCAGTTAAAATAAAAATAGAAAATGCTCCTTCACGCAATGTAAAAATTGCATTGCATCCGGATTTTCCAAAAAGAGGCTATAGAAAATTTAAAACTAAAAATGAATTTTACATATCAAAAAGTGATTTTGATGAAATAAGGGAAAATAACCTATACAGATTAATGGGTTGCTTAAATTTTATAAAAAAAGGGAATAAAATTATGTTTGATTCTTTAGAGCGTAATAAATTCAAAGAAGAGGGCTATAGGATAATGCATTGGTTACCAGTAAGCAAAGATTTGATAAATGTGGAAGTTTTAATGGATGATGGAAAAATAATAAAAGGAATAGCAGAATCTAATATAAAGAAATTAAAACCAGGAACAATAGTGCAATTTGAAAGAAGATTTTTCTGTAAACTGGATAGAGAGGAAAAAGATAAATTAATATTCTGGTATACCCATAAATAAAGAGAAAATTA
>CAYIXF010000073.1:0-1461 GCA_964367265.1 Candidatus Woesearchaeota archaeon | reverse complement strand
TTCTATACAAAACATTTATAAATAGTTATATGCAGTTTTAATATTCTATAGGAGGATAAAATGAAACTAAATGCTGAAGTCCCAAAAGAAATAGCAGATAAGGCTTATGAAGCAGTTGAGATAGCAAAGAAAACAGGAAAGATAAAGAAAGGCAGTAACGAAACAACAAAAGCTATAGAAAAAAATATGGCAAAATTAGTTGTTGTTGCCAAAGATGTTAATCCACCAGAAGTTGTTATGCATCTTCCACCTTTATGCCAAGAGAAGTCTATACCATTAGTTGTAGTACCAAGTAGAGAAGAACTAGGTGCAGCTGCTGGTTTATCTGTGCCTACATCTGCTGTAGCCATTGTACAAGAAGGTGAAGCTAAGAACTTGGTTAAAGAAATAACTTCTAAATTAAAATAAACATAAGCCTTCTGAATTGAGTAAAATGACTAGGAAAGAAATAAAGGATAAAACTGGACAGGAAGATTTAACTAAAAGTGAAGTTAAGAAAGTAGAATTAAAACAAGAGAAACAAGAAAAAAAAGAAATTAAAAAAACAATTTTTACCTCAGCCGTTCCTGCTAAGGTCGAGGAGATAGTTGGAAGAACAGGAATGCGTGGAGAAGCAACTCAAGTTAGATGTAAAATACTAGAAGGAAGAGATGCTGGTAAAACATTAAGAAAAAATGTTAAAGGACCTGTTAGAGAAGGAGATATATTAATGTTAAGAGAAACAGAGGTAGAGGCAAGAAAACTAGGCCAAGGTAAAAGATGACAAAATGTTCTTTTTGCGGAAATAATATTATTCCAGGAACAGGAAAAATTTATGTATTTAATACAGGAAAGATCTTGCATTTTGATTCAAAGAAATGTGAGAAAAATATGTTAAAACTTAAAAGAGAATCGCGTTTCTTAAAATGGACTAAGTTATACGAAAAAGGTAAGAAATCTAAAGAAGTATCTACTTAAATTTCGTTTTATATAATTTTATAATTACTCACTATCCTCTTGCATATAACCATGCATAAATCCAGATTCTGCATCAGAAATTTCATCATCCTCTAACATCACTTCCATAATCTCTTCAGAATATATATCTAAGTCATCTATATTTTCATTTTCAAATTCTATTTTATTCTTTTTCAATCTTTTTTCCAAAGTACTAACCCCCGACTTGTATAGGTATAATTTATATATAGGATTATACAAATGTTTAAATATATATACTTGCTCTATATAAAAGATATAAAGTATATAGTATATCAAAAGAATATATTTAATTAAAAAGGGGGGTTAGAATGGAAGAAACAAGAAAATTAATAAAATTTGGAGAGTCTTCTTACGTAGTATCCTTGCCAAGCAAATGGATTAAAAGAAATAATCTAAACAAGGGAGATAGTTTAGCTTTAGAAGAAAATGGTAATGGTGAATTAGTTCTTTATCCGCATATGCACGATAAAAAAGAGGATTTAA
>CAYIXF010000072.1:0-3217 GCA_964367265.1 Candidatus Woesearchaeota archaeon | reverse complement strand
ATAATGTTTTTTTCATTTTAGTAATTCATAAAATTCTCCTTCTTTTTTATCTGCATATGCTTCATCACTAGATTTTGATTCGCAATGGGCAGCTTCATGAACTAATGTTCCAGCCATTTCTTTATAATTACGTTTATATTCATCAATGTATTTAGAAACTAAAGCTATACAACAGCAATCTAAATCTGCAGCTTTTCCGGTTCTTGCACCTGAACTAAAATTTAATTGATCTACAAATTTAATCTGTTTTATATTATCTATAACATAATTGTAAAAACCAGTCTTTTTTAATAAAGTTTCTGCTTCCTGCGTCTCTGCAGATTGCGACATATCATGTTGTATGTTACATTCCCCCTGAATAAAACAGTCTACCCCACAATTAAGTCTTGTTAAAAGTAATAATGTTGGGATTATTCTTTTCATTTTAATAGCTAATTAAAACCTCTATGTCTTTACCAAATAATCTTTTTAAATCTTCAAATATTTTCTCCTTTATAAAAACTTTTGATGGTATTGCAACTGTCGAAATACTTTTTTCTAACTCTTCTAATCTACTTTGTTCTATATCAGCTAAGCTACCATCTGTTTTTATTTTTGCTTTACTTATCTTTTTGTCTTTAGCATCAATATCTTCTGTAATAAAAGCAATGTCATTAAGCAACAAAACCTCTCCAAATTTATCTCCATACTTAAATCTTATTTTTGCCCTTTCTAATTCAAAGCCTCTCTTCCTTTGAACATATTCTACCATAGCTTTTACAAAGCTTCTTGCTTCCTTCTTTACCTTTTCTAATTCTTGAGATGATAATTTAGCTTCTTTTTTTGTTTTTTCAACTAATTTTAGGGTTTTAAAGAATCTTTCTGGAATTTTTCCTTTGTCTACAAGTTCTTTTTTGAATATTTCTATAACATTACCTTCTCCTTTTATATTATTTATTCTTAGTATATCTTTTGCTACTGCAATACAACTATCATAAGTGTCTGTTATGCTTTCTTTTTCTTTTCTTTCTTCAATCTGCTTAAATAATTTCTTAATTCTTTTTAAGTAATCATCTGCATCTTGTAATAGACTATCTATATCTTTTCCCTTAACTTCCTTTACTTTACCATGCTCTATATCTTTATAATATTTTCTTATTTTTTCCAGTATATCAACATATTTTTTTTCTAATATCTTCTCTTGCTGTACAAATATCTTATCTAAAAGCTGCACTGTTTCTAATGGTGTGGGGGGAGCTATTCCGTAGAGCATTAAAGCAGCTTGTGCTGGATTTAATATAGCGTAATAAAGATCTTCTCCTACAACGCTTAAGAGTTTATATCTTATTCTTTGTATTAATTTTTCTCCAACATCCATTTGCATTTCTATTGCTTCTGGGCTTGGTCTTAAACGGCCCATCTTTAATAATAATTTCCAAGGCATAAAAACGCCTCTATCGTATAATGGAACTCCGTCTCTTAAGAATGTATAAATAACTGGATGAGCATCTTTAATAGATTCCCAAAAGTCTGTTAAGATATAAGTTTGGATGTGGAATTGTTTTTGTACATTTGTTATTTTTGCTGCCTCTGCACCCATACTTCTTATTATTGCTCCCAGTTTATCTTTTAATTCAATCCTAGACATCTTTTTAACATCTGTATCGTCTATTACTATGTAAATATCTATATCATTACTTTTTTCTCCTCTGAATAATGAGCCAGCTGCAACATAACTTACAACATATTTTTCAAATTTCTTAATAGCCATTGTTTTATGAACTTCAGAAATCTTTAAAGCAGCTAACATATCTTTTGGATCATGTAATATTGCTGATAAAGCTATCATTTGTAATATTTCATATTTCCCATCAAATAACATTTCTTTTAATTCAAAAGAGGTAATTATTTGTGGTTTAATATTCTTATCAATATCTGTAGCTAATTTTGTTATATCTTTATTTAATTTCTCGTATATTTCTTCCATCTTTTTTTGATCTGAATCATCAATTAAAACAAGAATATTTATATTATCTTTATGTTCTTTATCTGGTGGAAGTAAAGAAATTCCAAGTATAAATTTATTAAATTCTTTAAGAACATCCTTTTTGAAATGATCTAATTTAGTTTTTATAGCTTCAAGCTTTTTTTTAACTTCTTTAGGTATTTCAAACTCTTCTTTAATTTCTTTTTCCTGTTTTTTTTCTTTATTTTCTGGCATATTACTCCTTACTATTCTTTTTATTTAAAGGTTTTGTACCTTCTAATTTATCTTGGATTTCCCTTTGTTTGACCTTATTGGCAATTTCACCATCTTTAACTATTTGTTCTAGTTTTTCTTTAGAAGACTCCCCAATATAATATATTCTGTCAGCTGGTATTACAAGGTCTACATTTTCTATTCCATAAGCTACTTTTGCATCGGTACAGTAAGAAACTAATGATGGATTTAATACTATAAAGTCAAAATTTGCTTCTTTAAGTACACCAAGTAAAGATGTTTCAGATACATTAACTCTTACATATTTACCCATAAATCTTTCATAAATTGTTTTATTATTAGTCATACAGAATAAGCCTATCTTCTTATATATAAAGCTTTCTATTTGTTACTACTAATCAAAAGTGAATAATAGAAAGGTTTAAATAG
Source organism: Candidatus Woesearchaeota archaeon (assembly GCA_964367265.1). GTDB lineage: Archaea > Nanobdellota > Nanobdellia > SCGC-AAA011-G17 > JAFCDX01 > CAYIXF01. The sequence goes on along the minus strand of CAYIXF010000072.1, from coordinate 588 downwards.
GCAATATATGTAGTTATTTTATGGCAAAGAAGAAGGTAGATTTATTAAAATACTTAAGAATTAGTAAAAAGTATAGGGATGTACCTAGTGATGTTAGTGATCAATATGGCTTAATTACATATGCTTATCCTCATGGATATATATGGGGTAAGGGTGGTGGTATTAGCTTAGAGGAAGCTCACCAAAGTAATGAAAGGATATTATATAGGGTTGCTCAATCTATAGTTGAAAGATCCCATAAAAAGATTTCTAAGTTAAGTGGGTTACAAAGATTAATTTTAGAACAGCTTGATAAGATAGAAAAAAGTAAGAATGAAATGGATATAGAAAGACTTTATATAATGATTGAACATGCTAAAAATGAAGAAATAAGTGATGAATTAGATATAGTTTCAAAAAGAATTCTTGGAAATAGTTTATACACAACATTTTTAAATTAGAAGAATTAAATATTTTTATTGGGCCTGTGGTCTAGTGGAGCTTTCTTACGAAGAAAGTTCGCAAAGAAATTCCGGATAATGGTTATGACGTCTCCCTTACAAGGAGGAAGTCAGCAGTTCGAATCTGCTCAGGCCCACTTTATTTTTG
>CAYIXF010000071.1:0-3231 GCA_964367265.1 Candidatus Woesearchaeota archaeon | reverse complement strand
TTATTATTAAATCAAACGCCTGAGAAAATTTTCTTTTAGGGCCCTTTTCCCTAATCTGCCTTATCGTGTCTAAAACTATTTTCTTATCCATGAGTTCCTCCTACATAAAGTAGTACAACGGAATAGAAATATAACAAATAAGGTATTTATAAATGTTTTTGTTCAATAGACTTTGTGTAAATAGTCCAAAAAATCATTGACTTTATACACAAGTTTAAGACTTTTTACACAGAATAAATACTTTATACACAACTATTACTTATTACACAAAGCCTATTCAATAAAGTATATAAACATATTTATACTATTACAATTAATGAAAGATGCTAAAGAATTCTACGGATTTACAGAACGTAAACTAAAAGGTAATATTGCCGAAACTATCGTTGAACATATGTTGGAATACAGCGGTTACAAAGTTTTTAGATTTGGTTATGAAAGGACTTTAGAGGAAGTTAAAAATGCTAAAATGAGTGAAAATTATGAGAAAAAAAGAATAACCACTATGCCAGATTTTATTGTTATCGGAAATGATGGTTATACTAGTTTTTTAGAGGTAAAATATAGAAAAAAAGGTTTAACAGAATGGGATAAAAATAAAATAGAAGATTTAGGCAAAAATTGGCCTGATGCATTTTTAATAATAGTTTCTTTAAATGGATTTAAAATTAATAGGGTAAAACATCTTTTAAAAACTGGAGTTTTATACGATTTAGAAAAATTTAATTTGATCAAAGTTGATAGAGAATTAATTAGAAGATATAAAAGTTTAGTTTTTAAATATTACAAAGATAAATAAATACTTACCCCAAATAACTTAACTCTTTCTTTTGGTTTTCAGTAGTTGATTTCTGTGCCTTTTCCATTAACATCTTAAGCTTGCCTTCAAATTTCTTTGCAGCCTCTAACAAAGGTTTGAAATCGACCTTTAAGCCAAGATACTTATCCAAAACTTCTATTATCTTAGCTGCAGCTTCAGAATCAGCAAATTTACTATGTGCCTCAACAAATATACAAGAAGCAGGTATATCAGTTTCAAGCATCAAAGCCCCAGTAACGCCCATTATAATACCATCTCTTAATTGCTTTATCTTAATCTTTTCAAATTTAGCAGCATTTTTTCTACTATAGTAAAATGTATTAATTGTAGGACTATCAGAAGCAACCCCTTCTATGCTTATTAATTCCTTAGCATTTAAATCCTTGCAGAGCTTAGCAACAACACCTGCTAATTCCCATTCTAATCCATTTATTAAACCCATTGCATGCATTATAACTATATTATGTTTCTCATCATAAAATATTCCCAAGGGATCAATAACCTTTGACTCATGTAAAGCAACCATCGGCATCAATTTATTACTCTTAATTCTTCCAATTGGCTTTGCATCTAAGTGCTTTATTAAGAAATCTGTTGCTATTGTTCCAACTAACCCATATCCAGGAAATCCTTCTATAATAATAGGATTCTTGGGCCTCTTTTTAAGTTCAATTTCCATATTAATTAAATAATAATTTTATTTATATACCTTTGCTTTTATTAAATAAATATATAATGTTTCAAAAAATAATTTCTTTTCTTCTAGACATTCAAATTCATAATTATATTTTTTTAATATTTTATCAACATTACCAGTTAAAGAAGAAAATACGATTAAAATCTTTCCATCTTTTTTTAAATAATTCTTAGCATCTTTTAAGAATCTTTCTAATACCTCAAAACCATCTTTACCGCCAGTTGTTATTAGTCTTGAATCTTTTGGCTCATCCTTATCTTCAGGTAAGTAAGGCGGATTAAAGATAATTAGATCAAATTTTCCCTTAACATTATCAAATAAATTAGAGACAATAGCTCTTAGCCCTTTTTTTCTTACAAAATTAACTGCTTCTTTATCTATATCAGTAGCTAATACCTTGCATTTATTTTTTAATGCTATTTCTGCCTGTATTCCAGATCCAGTTCCAATATCTAAAACACTACCTTTAGCATATTCCCTTACATATCTAACTAATAAAAAAGAATCTTCTCTTGGCTCATATATCATAAAATGGCTTATAGGCCCTTATTTATTAATTATTAGTTATTACTTATAAGTAAATACAAATAGAAAGCTTTATATATTAGTTACACTACAAATTGTTGAATAAAAATGTGCAGCTTAGACGAATTAACAGAAAAAGAGCATTCACATAATTATGATACTAAACTTAAGCAATTAAATAATTACAATTCAGAAGATATTATTGATTCATATTCAGGATACTAAAATGGCAACACAAAGACTTAGCTTAGAGGATTATGTAAATGATCTTCAATTAGTTCAAAGAGTTGTAGATGTATCAGATTTAACTAAAGTATATAATAAAGGAAAAAATAAAAATACAGATTTAACAAAGGTTTATCATAATTTAGGTACATTAGTAGCTGGTGATAGAAATACATTTATACAAGCAACAGATTCTGGACTTCTAGGCACAATATCAGATTGGCAAGAAACAAATAAAGAACAAGTTAACGAGACAATTAAAAATTATAAAGAAAGAATTTTTGAAGATTATGTAAAATTACATGAAGCCTCAATAAAAGGAATAAAAGAACATGTAAAGGAAGAAGTTTCTAAAAATAAAGAATATCAAAAACTTAATGAAGATGAAAAGAAAGAAGTATTAGATAAGCATACTAAACTAGCCCTTTATCAATTAATGGGAGAAGTAATAAGACATTTCTCATTAACAGAAGAATATGCAAAAGCAAATCCAGATGTTGCTAGATATATACAAAAAATAAAGCAACTAGAATCATTAAAAGACGAAAATAATACTGCAGAATTAAAAAATAAAATTGTTGAAGCAAGAGGATTACCAAGTTCATTTGCTTTACTTCCGGTTGCAGAGCAATGGGCATTACCAAACAGGATAGATGAACAAATAAAAATTTATGAAAGAATAGTAGGAAAAAGCTTTGTTACAGAAGATAATAAATTAAAAGTTGATGAATTAAGGAAATATGCAAATAATAACCTAGAAGCTTATAAGAGAATGGGTGCTGATATTTATAAAACTATAACACAACACTAAATTATTTCTTTTCTAATTTTATTATTTTTTCTTGTTTTATTAATCCTTCAGTTAGCTTAAACATTTCCCTAACAAATTCTTGAGTTCTTTTATCTTGCTCTTGTATATTCTCAAACTTAACATTTACTATATTACCATGAGTAATTCCCCTAA
>CAYIXF010000070.1:0-3247 GCA_964367265.1 Candidatus Woesearchaeota archaeon | reverse complement strand
TGTTCCAAATTCAGAGGGATTTTTTGCTATCGATGGAATAGATTCCATGATCTTAACATTTTTTAATTCTCTGCCACTCTTATTTCTAACAGATACAGATACTCTTAATTTTGTTATTCCTTTTTCTGTCTTTATTGTTGTAAGAACTTTTTTCTTAACTTCTATATCTTTATGAATAAAATAATAATAAATTATTCCTAAAATAATAATAATTACTATTAATGATATCAAAGGATATCTATAGTTAATTTCTACTATTATGGTTTTTTCTTCTCCCGGATTTAAGTTAAGATTCCATTTATATAAATAAACTCCATTTTCGTAGCTAATAGAATTTGGCAGAGGATCTGTTGATGTAACTAATTTTTGTAATCCAGAAAATTGTTTGACATATATTTCATTTATAACTGCATTTCCATCATTTACCTTTTTAATTGTTTCTTTAATTACTAAAAATGAACTTTCTGGTGTTATTATTTCTCTTAATCCAGGATAGTAAGATATTGTAATATCTTTTTTTGTTTCGCTTATTAACTTTTCTGGTGTAGAAAGTGTTATAGTTATGCTATGTTTTCCTTCTTTTGTATTTGGATTTAAATTTACTTTAAATTCTTCAACTTTAGCTTCAAATTCTTCAAGATTAATTGTTCTAGTAATATCTTCAAATATATCGCCGCTTAATTTGATGTTAACATCTTCTAATCTTATATTATAATTATTTTTTAATTGTAATCTTATAAATGATTCTCTTCTGGGGTCTATCTCTGGGCCAATAAATGATGGGGTAATTAGGTTACTAAATTCTATAAGTGATATTGGAATTATTCTTTCTGTTTTAACTCCGTCTTCTATAACCAATTTTACACCATAACTTCCTGGTTTAACATCACTTAATGAGGTAAATACTATATTACCTGAAGCTGTTTTACCTGCTTTAACAAATAAACTAGTTACACTTGCATCATGAAGTATCCAATTTAAATCAGAAGAGGATATTTTAAAATCATCATCACTAGCTTGATTATTGATTATTGTTATTTTGAAAATAGCTTGTTCACCCCTATAAACAGCATCTTTTAAAGGGTCTATATTTATGTCAATATTTGCTGCAATTGTAATAGAAGATAAAAGTATTATAAATAACAAATATACACCTTTTTTCATGATATTCTTTATACCGATTTATATTTAAAAGCTTTTCTTTTTATACAGATTCAAAAAGTATTTAAATTTTATAATTATATCTTAATAAATTGAGAAATCTACTTATAGTAGGCATAGATCCTGGTAGTACAAAGGGGTGTGCTATTATAGATTTGAATGGGAATTTAATAAGACTTATCTCCTCTAAACAATTGTCTCTAGATTCTTTAACACAAGAAACAACAAATATTGGTAAGGTTTTAGTTGTTGGGACTGATACAAATCCAGTTCCAGCTTTTGTTGATAAATATTCTAAACAGGTTGGTGCTAAACTTATATTACCTAATAATAAACTATCTTTAAAGGGAAAGAGGAGGCTTGTTGATAACTTTCTTAAGGGTAATAAGGAGTTTATTAAGATAAGAAATAAGCATGAGAAGGATGCTTTGGCTTCTGCTTTATACGCTTATAGAAGATTAAGAAGCTTATTTATAAAGATTGATGGTTATTTAAAGAAAATAGATAAAGAGGATTTATCAAATAAGATAAAAGAAGATGTATTACTTAAGAATATACATATAAAACGGGCTATTGAATTAAATAGAAAACTATTTTAATTACAAATTATTTTAATATTCATGTTAGCTGAGTTATTTAGCAATAATATATTTATTTCTGGGGTAATAGCTGGGTTGGTTGCTCAATTCTTAAAAATGGTTGTAATTTCAATTGAAAATAAGAGATTTGTGCCAATTGCATTTCTTGAATTAGCAGGCATGCCAAGTGCACATACTGCAGTTATTATTGCTCTTACATCATCTACTTATTTATCAGAAGGTATTACAACTTCATTTATAGTTTTTATATCTTTTAGTCTATATGTAATTATTGAAGTCTTATCAGTGGAAAGAGATATAGGAAAACATGCAGAGCGCATAGATAGATTGATAAAAATGTTAAAATTAACCCAATATTATAAACCATTAAGAGAAAGATGGGGTCATACTGTAGCAGAAGTAATATTTGGATTTATATTGGGATTAGTTGTAGCTACTTTGGTAAATGGTTATTAGGTTACACCAAGGAATTGCATATAACTATCGCATCTTTCCTTAATAGTTTTATCAACTACTTGTGTACATAAACTGGCATCCTTTTTTTCAATTGCAAGTGCAGTTAAACATGTATCTCTATCTATACCCGTTAAAGCATTACAATCACCTTGTTTAATATCAGAAACTAATTTTGATTCAGCCTTACATGCTCCAATAAATAAAAGTGATAAGATTAATAGTATAGTGATAGATTTTATGTTCATTTTTAACTTGCAACTCCATAATATTCTGCATAAGCATCTTTAAATAGTGCTTGAATTATTGCTGCAGCTTCAACTGTTTCTCCTCCGAATACAACTGCAAGTGCACCTTCAGATGCATCAATTTTATTATCCGCATTTGTATCTATTAAAGAACCTGCAATGCCAACATTACTAATAACTCCATTGATAGGATCAATATAAACTACGCTTATTGCTAATCTATCTCCATTAACAATACCTGAAAATGGAACATTTGGTACAATAACTGAATCATCATTAGGATCTGCTGGGTCATTAATGGCTATAAGACTTATACTACCCGTTAACTTAGAAACAGAAGTACCATCTGGTACTGGTGTCTGCGTAATTCCTGGCGGGTTATCAAATTTAATAATTAACGAATCTAAACCTGTTGGTGCTGGTTCTGGTTTACCATTTTTATATGCATTTTTAAGTTGTGTTAATTGTAATTGGCTTGCCCATGTTAAATCTAACCCTAATTTTGTTGGAGTAGTAGAAATATCCTTTGTTAATTCTGAATCACAGGTAGCTATTTTACCATCGCTTGTCATAACTTTTGGAAATACCCCTACTTTATTTGGAATACCTTTATTATAATTAGTTAATATGGTAAATTTTCTAGATCCTAATTTATCTATGCTCATTGGTATCTCTGTTGTTATTATATCATCACCAACATAAGATCTAAATATAAAGCCTTCTAAGGCTACATCATTGTTATTATTTAATCTTATCTCACTAGGTGATAAGGGAACTATTTCTAGA
>CAYIXF010000069.1:0-3252 GCA_964367265.1 Candidatus Woesearchaeota archaeon | reverse complement strand
TACTGGTTCTTCTTGCATACAAATTTAATAAGAAAGAGAATATATAAAGATAATTATTATGCTAGGTTTTCGCCGAATTGATTATCCAAGAGTCAATACGAAACCTATTTATACTAAAACATATCATCTTTAATAATAAATAAGGGGGGATTAATGTGGCTAAAGCTAAAAAATCCAAATCTTCAAAGTCTAGGAGAAAGGCTGTTAGTAGGGTAAAACCAGTTAAAAGAGCTAAATCTAGAATGGTTGTTAGAAAACTTGTTAGAAGAGTAAAAGTTCCTAAGAGAGCAGTTAAAAAAGCAGTAAGAAAAGTCAAATTTAAAAAAGTTAAAAAAGCAGCAAGAGCTCCTAAGATAAAAAGAAAGGCAGTTAAAGCAATTAAGAGAGTTACACCTTCTGCTCAAGAATTAAGGCTTAATGAACGTAGAAGAGAAGTCCAAACTCAAATCACACAATTAGAGTCTAAAGTTTCAAGAGAATTTTCAGGAGAACCAAACTTGTTAGTTACATTCGATCCTAATAAAGCAGCTAGCGCAAAAGAAGAAATTCAGCAGCTGTTAAGGGAGGTTAACGAATCTGGAAGAATAGAAGAAACAAATGTTAGTGGAGTATTTCAAGTGGCAGTATCAAATCCAAAAGAGCTAGTCAGAAAATTAAATAGTCTATGCAGAAATTCTCCAGATAAATTCAGCCGAACATTTCATTGGACTCCGGTAGACAGATGGTGCAGCTCTAATGTCGACACTATGGCAAATACAGTCAGAGAATTATCAAATAACATTTCAGATAATGAGAAATGGAAGATGCTGATAGAAAAAAGAAATTATGATTTGCATGAAAGAGATTTAGTAATTAAATTAACTGAAAAAATAGACAAGCCCAATGTTGACTTAAAGAATCCAGATAAGATAATCAAAGTTGACATTTTAGGTGATAGAGCAGGAATATCTGTTTTAAGATCTGACGAATTATTAAATGTAACACATTTCAAAAAATAATCTATTATTTAATATTCTACAATGATTGGTGATGAGAAACATAACGAGTTTGGACATTTATTTGAAACACAGCGAGATAGTATATGTACTTTATTCTTAAGATACGGATGTAATAGGCCTCTTGCAGAGGATTTAACTCAAGAAACTGCTCTTAGATCGTTTATTTCTATTTTAACTGGCAGAGAGGTTAGAAAAGGATTGATTTATACAATTGCAAAGCACGTTTATATAGATCATAAAAGATATATTAATGCAAAAAAACGTACCCAACTACAATTAGAAGAACCCTTAAATGATTCCACTGAAGATTATATCATAGATGCTACACATAATGGCGTAGACCTTCAAATTAGAGAAGAATTATCAAGAAATATCTTAAGGGCACTTAAAAATCTTCCTAAAGCAAGCTATGAAGCTTTAATTTTTTACTTTTTTAAAGAATGGACCTATGAACACATCGGGCGTCGATATCATATAACAACAAATGCTGCAACAAAAAGAGTTTATAGAGCTATAGATCAATTAAAAAGAAATAGATCATTAGCATCAATTTTAGAATAATGTGATAAAATGATATACGAGCCAAGAGAAGATTCCTTTCTATTGCAAAAATATGTTAGAAAATATGCTAAAGGTAAGGTTCTTGATCTAGGCTCGGGTTCTGGAATTCAGGCTTTAACAGCCTTGCAAAATACAAAAGATGTTCTTGCATTAGATATAGATGAAGAATCTGTTCAAGAATTAAAGAAAAAAGGCATTAAAGCTGTTAAATCAGATCTATTTGAAAACATCAAAGATAAGTTCGATTTAATCATATTTAATCCACCTTATCTACCCAGATTAGAAGGAGAAGGTAAAGAATTGTCTAAAGCTATTTCAGGTGGAAAGAATGGCTATGAATTAATAGAAAGATTTCTTAAGCAAGTAAAACGTCATTTAAAAGATAAAGGAAGAATATTAATAGTATTTAGCTCTTTAACAGGTAATATAGAGGAGCTATTTAAAAGATATAACTATAAATTCAAAAAATTAGAGGAACAGGTTTTCTTCTATGAAAAAATATTCATTTACGAGTTAAGCGAAAAGTTTATAAACTAAAATATGTTATAAATATCATATGTTATACGATGCATATGAGATATTTCTAGAAACTTTAGCTAATCGAAGGAGGATTAAGATTGTTGAAGCCCTGATGAACGGTCCAAAACACGTCTCAGAGATAGTTAAACGAACTAAATTCGAACAAAGTAATGTTTCTCATAATTTAAAAAGATTAGAAAAATGCGGTTTTGTTAAAGCAAAAAGAAATGGAAAAAATCGAGTTTATTCATTAAATAATAGAACTATAAAACCATTAATGATCTTAATAAAAAATCATGTTAGTAAATATTGTAAAAAATGTTTTAGGAGGTGAATAAAATGGCAAAAATACAACCTTGTTGCGCTGGTGGAGTTTGTCCATGCTGTGATTGTTGCATCTGTATATGCACAAAAAAACTCAAACCAGAAGCTCGTAAATTATTAAAATCTATACTTTAAGATTAAATGAGAAAAGAATCGTATAAAGCAATATTGAATATTTTAAAGAGTAATATCTTAATTTTATTAGTTTCAGTACCAATAATCGGATTTCTATACAGTATTTTTACAGGAATAATTAAATTTGATAATTCAATGTATTTCACGATAATGAGTAAAAACAGCATATTTGCTTTAATATTTATAACTATGCTAACTAGTATTTTATTAACCTTGCAAATAGCTTTGTTTAAAGAAAGAATAAAGGTAAAAGGAACTAAAGTAGGTTTCTTTGGAACTTTTTTAAGCTTTATAACATCCGCTTGTCCATTCTGTAAGCCATTACTAATATCACTAATCGGTTTAAGCGGTTCAACCATACTATTAGCAAAATATGGATTACATATAACAATTTTTAGTGTTTTATTATTAATTACCTCTATATTTATTGTCTCAAGGAATATAACAAAAACAAAATTATGCAAGGAGTGTTTCAAATGAAATTATTCAAATGTAATATCTGTGGATTTAAGTATAAGACAAAAGATTTAGCTAATAAATGTGAAGCTTATTGTAAAAAATATAAATCCTGTTCTTTAGAAATAACAAAGTATGCTGTGAAATAATTATTTCTTAGTGGCCCAATTCAGAGCAATTATCAGAACAACTAAACTAGCTATCTTAATCCAAGGTCCTCCAAGAATTCCACCAGTTGCTCCTGCTCCTAATCCTAACC
>CAYIXF010000068.1:0-3435 GCA_964367265.1 Candidatus Woesearchaeota archaeon | reverse complement strand
ATAGTAGCTATTAATGGAGAAATGCCCTTCTTATTTCTAGTCAATTTTTCACCTCCTTTTATTAGTTTTTATAGTATAAACTCCTTTTTAAATCTTTTTACCAATCACTTAAACCTTACAATCACTTAAACCCGATAAATCATATTTAACTAGCTGTTCGCTACAAGTTCCAGCTACCCCCTGTCTTACTATTAAAGGCATCACTTCTGCAAATTTTAATACACTACCAACCTTATCAATGTCATAATTTACTTCAAGTTGTTTCTCTTCTAAGGGTCCAAAGGACTCCTTTTCCGTTTTTAATTCCGTTCCAACATCTCCGGTAATTCTAGCCCTTATACCATGAATAATATTACTTTTTTCATTCTTTACATTTAACTTTAATCCACTACTACTTTTACATACACTGCTAACACTTATCTCAATTTCTGAAGCACATGCAGTCTTTATCTCAGATAATGCACCCTGTTTTTCTGTCTGTTCCTTTATAAAGCTCCCATACCATAAATAAACAAAAACACCAATTGCTACTGTAAATCCTATTAGTAATACAGTTGCAATCAATGGACTAACAGCTTTCTTTTTCATTTTTATACTGTTGCTGTTTTACATGGTGCATCTATGTTTAATAACATATCGTTAGTTATTATAAACCTTTTCTCACCACATGAAACATTCCTTCCTTCTTCTAATATTATTGGCGTTAAAGTAATCTTTTCTACAGCCGTGCCTATTAACTTCTTATTGCTATCTATATTAGCTTTATCTTTTACAGCTATAGGAAAATCTGCCTCATCACCAGGTTTTAATACATTAGGACTTAAATCTACAATATCAGAAACAGTTCCTCTATCATCTTTTAAGTTTATCCCAATTTTAGTTATTGTAAATGCTCCTCTATTTTTTAATGATAATTTTAATAAACCCCACCCTTCAGGATTATTTGGCAATATATCTCTACAATATGAATCAACAGTAAATGCAACCTCACCACAATATAAACTCCCAATAGCTAACTCTTCTGGCCTAAATGTCTTTTCTGTTTGTTTTATTATAAAATTTGATACAAGTACACCAACACCTATAGTAAATCCTATTAGTAAAACCCATGCTACTAATGGACTAACAGCTTTTTTTTTCATTTTAATATGTTTCAAATATACTTGTAACTTCTTTTGCTTTATCTTCACTACGCCCTATAATCTTTAAATTTTTTACCCCAGTCAAACCAACATCATATGTTATTTCACCTATCTCTATTTTAGTAATTGGATCTGTACTAGACGACGTACCTAAACCAAATGTTCTTAATTCAGTAGGAACATTTTGTTTAAATGTTTGTCCACCAATATTGAGTTTTATATTATTTATTGATTCATCTGTGCTGCTCGGTAAAACTTGACAAAAATCTTCTGTACAAACTTTTGCTGTCGATGTACCTGGTAAATAATTTGCTATGTAATACAATTCTTGTACTGTAGTTCCACCAGTTGTTGGGGGTAAAGTAATTTTATAAATATAAATAAAACCTATATTTGGATCTTGCGTTCTAGCATATTTAACAAAATTATTTGTAAAGGTTGCATCTAAAGTTCCTCCTATATCTTCTGGCTTAGTTTCAGTGGTTGCTGTAGATAATATTTTATTAATACTTTTAGGTGCTTCTGTAGCAAAGTTCTTAGAAAGTTCATTAAAGTCCTCTAAAAGTATCCTTTCTTCTAAAGTATTAACCTGAGAAACAACCACAAATATAGCTAAAGCAAGTATTACAGATACAAAAATATAAAATTGACCTCTTTTATTCATTTTAGCCCCTCTTTCTTATTTTAAAAAGAATAACTCATTTAATAAGCTTTCTAATATCATTATAAACAAGATTAAAATGCCTATTACCGTTTACTTTCTCTAGCACATCTTTCTTTTTGTAGTAAATTATTAATGGCTTAATTTCTCTTTTATAAACATTTAATCTAGTTTTAACTATCTTATCATCACTTCTTATATATAACTTCCCTTTACAAATATCGCATATTCCTTTTCTTCTTGGTTTAATTGTTATTAAATTATAAATTCTATTACATTTTCCACACTGAAGTCTATTAGCTATCCTTTTAATTACATTTTTATCATTTGTAGTAATGTGTATAACTTTATCTACTTTAATTACCTTATCTAAAAATTTAGCTTGTTTCACAGTTCTAGGAAAACCATCCAAAGTAAAATTCTTTATTCTTCTAATTTTATTTTTTATCATACTTAATACAATCTTATCAGGTACATAAATACCCTTACTAACATATTTCTCAGCTTTCTTACCAATTTTTGATTTATTCCTAATCTCTTTTCTTAATATATCACCAGTTGCTATTTTTTTAATTCCAAAATCATCTTGTAAGAACTGTGCAAATAATCCCTTCCCAGATCCAGGTGGTCCTAACAATATTATTTTCATTTTTAAGTTAAAAGCCTCGGACGTGATTTGAATTCGCGGGTATTTTCTAACCTCACGCGATCTCTTCCTTACCAAGGAAGTGCTTTCGGTATATATTTTACCGGCTAAGCTACCGAGGCAAATATTAAATATGCGGGGAGCAGGATTTGAACCTGCGTAGGGACTAACCCACAGGATGTCCCAATTTTATTTTGAGTTTAGCACTCTTAAGTCCTGCCCATATAGTCCTTCTTACGAAGATTGACCAGGCTCTGGCATCCCCGCCTAAAAGAAAAATTATTTGCTTAATTTATAAAGGTTTTGAAAATTATACAGGTACATCTATCCCAATTATTTTTTTATTTCTTAAATCAAAAACTAAAAAGTCTGTTGGTATATCACTTTTACTTAAACCAGCAAGTATTACAAGCTTTTCTAATTGCAGAGGATTTAGTATTACTGAATTTTTATATTCACTCTTCAATATTTTATTTACTATCTTGAATCTCTCTGTTTTCCTTACTATACCCCCTACCTTAATAATTCTTCCTAAGAATATTTTTCTTAAACAATCACTTTCTATCTTTATTATCGCATTTCTTGTTTTTGGTTTTTTCTTATTTTCTTCTTTAATTTTTAACTTAGCATAATATTCAACAATCTTCATAATTTTATTTATATCACTTTGCTTCAATCCAACAAATTTCATCCAGTTTAACCTTACTGGAGAATTTAGAAATATTAACATTAATTCTTGGTCTTCTATGAATTCTTTTGCATGCCCTTTGAATTTTTTACGATAGAAATTAAAATTAACCTTTTCCATAATATTAGGATAGTAGTATTATATAAAAATGTTTTTATTAGCCTCTGAGGGGATTTGAACCCCCAACCTATTGCTCTTCCGTTTTTGCTTAAGCTTTTTTCTAAAAAGCTTATTACGAAGCAATTGCTCTGCCGTTGAGCTACAGAGGCGCTATAACTTTTTGATTAATTCGTTCTTA
>CAYIXF010000067.1:0-3544 GCA_964367265.1 Candidatus Woesearchaeota archaeon | reverse complement strand
TGCATTATCCCTAATAACTGGTGATCTGAGTTTATCAAACAAATAAACACCAAGTCCTTCTATAGGATGAATACCTAGATAATGTGATTTACCTCTTGATGATTTTGTAAATTTTATTTCACCAGCATAACGGAAAACAGATCTTCTCAGGTCAATATCATTATGAATTCTTAATAAGGTTTCATTTAATTCGTCAGCTTTTATCGGATCTATATTTGATATAGGAATATTTGATATAGGAAATTCTTCAAAACTTTCTTTAGGTTCAGCTTTTGCAAGTGCTTCATATAATTCATCTGGAAATAACTTTGTCATGCTGGGATATCAAACAAAATCGGCTATATAAATCTTTTGATTTTTACTACTCAAAAAGGATAATACCTGAAATAGCTTGGTCCTGCATCTGTTTTTTTATATGTATTAGAGTAAACTAGACCTGAAGGCAACGTATAGGTCAAAACAAGCTCTTTAAGTATAGAGGCGTGCTGGTTAACGTTTTCAAATACATAATCATAAAGCCACCCATCAGATGAAGATATGTCTTCAATGCCGCATTCTTGATTGTTGGTAAGATAAATTGTCTCAGAATCTATTAATGTAGTATCTAGATATTTTTTCATCTCTATGATCTGGTATACCTTCTTGCCATTACTGCAAATTTGAGGATCCTTATAAAATATTTCAATTTTATATAAAGAAACCCCCAATTGTTCTTTGTATGTTTTCTTTATATCACCCGATAAATACTCTTCAGTCAGTGTAATCTCTGTTGGATGGAAATAATATTCTTGTGATGGCTTATAATATATCTTATTATATATTTTATTAGCTGCTAAATTACGTTGAAGTTCTTCAGGTGTTCTACCAAAGTAGACTCGTGCTAATACTGTTCCAGGATCACCATGGTTTACTGAATAACTAAATGCCCAATGATGCACTAATTCAACTAAACCCCCATTATAAATAAATTTAATATGTTGCTCTGCATTTAATGCTCTGTTATTAAAGTCAAAGTTGTAGAAAATATTATACGAGCCTGTGACAATATTTGTCATCCTCACTAATCTACCTGCACCATCATAGTCATAACGGATATCTTTTCTTAAAGTTCCTCTATCCAGATACCTATACTGTTCGATCTTATATGGTGGATTACGATCAAAGATAGAAATAATTTCTATTTCAGAATTGGATCCCTTATTAAGACGCGTTGTTCTAATAATATTATTTTGATTTACCTCAAATACTGTTTCGTCTTCAATTCCCGTTGTAATAAGCATTCCTGTAATATCTTCCCCTGTAATTAATGTTCTTACTTGTTTATTATTGGATACTATATTTTGACTTCCACCTCCACCTGGTGTCTCAGTTATACATCTGCAATTATTACAGAAATATCCTGCTGGGCATGCTGGAAGAGTGGGTTCGCCACATTGTTCTCCTCCTTCAGCAATATTATTTCCACATACTGGTGTGGTTCCACTGCATATACAATTATTGCAAGTTTGCCCTGCTGGACAATTTGGAAGACCTGCCTCTCCACATTCTTCTCCTGGTTCAGGAATTCCATTACCGCAAGCATATGGATTTGTTCCAGGTCCTCCTGAAGTTGTATCTACTGTTGGTGGCAGCGGTATACCCGTACCTGGTCCAGAATATGTTGGAGATGGTGTATTGGTTGGTGCATGACTATTACAACTGTAGTCAAAAGACCATAATTTAACTAATCCGCCACATGCTTCGAATACAAACCCGAATGTAACAGTTAGTATACTGTTTGTAGGTGGATTTGATAAACATATATCATCAAGCTTAGATAATTGTATCCACATTCTATCTCCGCCAGAATACATTAAATCATTTGGGATACTGGAAGGACTTAAGTAAGCCCCATTTGATGCTACAGTGATTACTGGATTATATCCACCGATAATATTTCCACCTTCTGTTAATTGGGGTGGTATATCAAATCTTATTCCTAAATGATCGCCACCGTAATTGTCTTTTACAGTAACTGACTTAATAATCTTAGCTTCGTTGAGGAGCTTGTTTATTAATTCTTGTGGGCATGCTGGACCAGGTGTTGTTGGGCCAGATATTGGAGAAGCATCAGGTGTTACTGGGGGTAAAAGAGGTTCTGCAGGCTGCCCAACAGATGAAGATGGTATTGGTTGAACTAATGGTGTTATTGGTCCACAGTTAATATTTGGTGCATTAGATACTGCTTGTCCTGGATTACTAGCAATATCAATAAGATCTTGGTTAAATTGTGTTAATGAAAGTGGACCTATTATTCCAGCTGCTATCGCTCTTCTTCTTACTTCATTAAAAACTATTACTTTTCCAAGAGCACCACCACCTGTAGCAGCAACAGCACTTGGTAAAGATGCGCCTGTTGCCGAAGCTACTGCGCTAACAGCAGCCTGAGCTTCTGCTGCAGTAATAATACTACCTGAAGCTACCACACCACTGTCAACAGTTACTGTAACACTTCCAGCTGCAACTGCTGTTCCTGTACACAAAAGTGGAATACTAAATGCTAATAGTATTGCTCCAGAGAAACCAAGTATGGTCAATACTGCAAGAGGTAAATCCTGCCACCATGGCGGAAGTGGTTCAACTGTGTATACAGGAGGATCATCAAGTTGATATGGAGTAACACCAGGACCATAGTAAGTTGGAATACCAGGCATATAAATTTCATCTGGGGTAATTGGATTTGGTGTGTCGGGAAATGGATTTGGTGTACTTCCATATTGATCTGGATCGTAAGTATGTGGTATATCTATTCCATTATCTCTTAAACCATCTAAAAAGTTATCATAATCTACTCCTAAATGGTCTGCTAATCTTTTATATTTATCTTTATCTGGTATATCTTTACAATATCTACGAATAAAATGAGCTAATTTATCACTCAACTGAGTATTAAATGAAAATAATTGAGCTAATGCTATGTCCGTAAACAACGGTGTTTCACCTTCTGAAGCCATATCATACTTTTCCATTAATGTAGTTCCAAAATCAAAATCAACTTCTACTCTTTTTTGACGCATCCATTGACAGATAAGTGTTCTAGCTTTTTTACTAGCAGCTCCGCCAAAACTCTCCATATTAGTAACAATAAAATCAAGATTGTTATTAACTGTTATTGATTTTTCTATCACTCTTAAAACCTCTCGATCATCAGGTGGGTTTCCTGTATTTGGAGCGTATAAAGTTGGAAGTGATATAGGATTTCCAGGTTGGTAATAAGGATTTATTGGAGCCTGATAAGGAAATGTTATAGAACCACCAATAGGTCTACCAGTTATTCTATTATTAGCATTCTTAAGAAATAAAGCCTGATTATGTGCAATGGAGATAACTAAAGCTATCAACAATACAGCTATCAGCACCTCTTTATTGTTATAACGCATAAAAAAGATAACATATTTAGATTTATAAATTTAATCATAATCTTTTTAAACCAGTTATTTTTAATCTATTCTATTATGGAAGCTCAAATTCTCAATTTCAGAGGCGGTAAGCATACTAAATACAA
>CAYIXF010000066.1:0-3553 GCA_964367265.1 Candidatus Woesearchaeota archaeon | reverse complement strand
GAAATTATTAACGAATTTTAATATTTCAGTCGCAGTTACAGATCGTTTTATGCAGGCTGTACAAAAAAATAAATATTATGAATTGATTAATCCGAAAACTAAAAAGGTTATAAGAAGATTAAATGCTAGGAAGGTATTTGATTTAATTGTTAAAAATGCGTGGCTTACAGGAGATCCTGGATTAATATTTATAGATAGAATAAATAAATCAATTTCTAACCCTGTTCCTAGTCTAGGACCAATTGAAAGTACAAATCCTTGTGGTGAACAGCCATTATATCCTTATGAATCATGTGTTTTAGGAAGTATTAATTTAGCAAAAGTTGTTAAAAATAAAAAAATTGATTTTGAAAGGCTAAGAAAATTAATAGAATTTGGTGTACATTTTTTAGATAACGTAGTTGATGCGCAAGAAACTCCAGTAGATAAAATAAATGAGATGACTAACAATAATAGAAGAATTGGATTGGGCATAATGGGTTGGGCTGAGGCGTTGATTAAACTTGGTGTAAGATATGATAGTAAAGAAGCGATTAAATTAGCAGAAAAGATAATGAAGTTTATACAAAATGAATCAAGGAAAATATCTTTTCAATTAGCAAAGAAACGAGGTAATTTTCCTAATTTTAATAAAAGTATCTGGAAGAAAAAATATAAAGCATTTAGAAATTCTGCACTAACTACAATTGCACCAACAGGAACTATAAGCATAATTGCTGGTTGTTCTTCTGGAATAGAACCCTTATTTGCTGTTTCTTATATAAGAGAAGTTTTAGAAGGAACAAGACTTTTGGAAATAAATCCAGAATTTGAAAGAATAGCCAAAGAAAGAAAATTTTATAGCAGAGAACTTATGGAAAGGATAGCTAAAATAGGAAGTATACAGAAGATTAAGATTATTCCTAAAGATATTAGAATATTATTTGTTACTGCTTTGGATATTAAACCGGAATGGCATATAAAACATCAAGCTGCATTTCAAAAGTATACAGATAATGCAGTAAGTAAAACTATCAATTTACCTAAAAATGCTTCAATTCAAGATGTAAAAAAGGCTTATTTATTAGCTTATAAACTAAAATGCAAAGGTATTACAATTTATAGATATGGAAGTAAAAAAGAACAAGTTTTGTATATAGAACCTTATAAGAAAGTAAGTGCACATGCAGAATATAGTGGTGGACATGCTTGTGCGGAGTGTATGTTCTAATGAATATAAAAAAATTTTTAATCGAAAAAACTAAATTAACTGTAAAGGATTGGGTATTTGGCGGAGAAGATGGATTAATGGTTACTTTTGGAGCTGTGCTCGGAATGAGCGCTGCTATTAGTGAAAGTAATTTAATAATATTAGCAGGATTACTTGCAACTTTATCTAATGCTATATCAATGGCAGCTGGTGATTATTTATCAACAAAATCACAAGCAGAAATTTCTAAACATAAAGAATTTAAAAATCCTATATTAAGTGCTATTGTAATGTTTTTGGCTTGTTTAATTGGTTTAGTTATAATTTTACCTTTTATCTTTTTAGACGTAAGCAGTGCTAGAATTTTATCTATAGCATTAACTATTTTTCTTTTATTTAGTAT
The DNA here is from genome assembly GCA_964367265.1 of Candidatus Woesearchaeota archaeon. Taxonomy (GTDB): domain Archaea; phylum Nanobdellota; class Nanobdellia; order SCGC-AAA011-G17; family JAFCDX01; genus CAYIXF01. The sequence continues at coordinate 1,961 of CAYIXF010000066.1, read as the reverse complement.
AGGGATTTTCAAAAGTATGGTATCTAAAAGAAGTTGGCTTAGAAGTGGTTTTGAAATGGTCATCATAGCTATGATAGCTGGAATATTATCATATTATGTAGGTACGAGGTTTGCTAGATAATGGGAGGAATTTATCTTTTTACTGGTGATGGAGAAGGAAAAACAAGTGCTGCTTTAGGTCATGCTCTTAGGGCACTTGGTCATAATAAAAATGTTATAGTTATACAATTTCTTAAGGGTAGGAAGAATATAGGAGAATATATGTTTAAACATAAAAATTTTAGAATTTATCAGTTTGGAAGACCACAATTTGTAACAAAGGTAAAAGGAAAGCATAAATTTATGTTTAAGATGAAAAAAATTTCTGCAGATGAAATAAGAAAGCTTGATATAGAATTAGCAAATAATGCATTAAAATTTGCAAAGAATGTTATGAAGAAAAAACCATTTTTACTTATTTTGGATGAAGTAAATGTTGCACTTTATTTTAAATTAATCAAATTAAAAGATGTTTTAAATTTAATAAAAAATTTACCTAAGGAAACAAATCTTATACTAACAGGAAGAAGTGCACCAAAAGAATTAATAAAAATTTCTGATATTGTTACTGACATGAAGTCTATTAAGGCTCCTGGAATTGCTAGAAAGGGAGTAGAATATTAATATCTATTATTTACTATATTTATTTATATATGTTTTACCCATTGCAATGGTATGAAGTACAGATAGTGCTAAAAGACCTGTTGATGCAATAAACCATGGAACTGTAGATTCTGCATTAATATAAAAAGAGTATGCCCCCTTTAAATAACCACTAAATGCGGATAAATATCCGAGTTTAGTAGTCCAATGTTTAAGACCAGTTGAAAAAACATTTGTAAATTCATCATCTTCATTCTTAATACGATTTTCAAGACTTTTTTCTGTTTCCATTTTTTATCTTTTCTGTGTCCTTAAAGAGCCGCCCCTCTTGTAAGGAGTTAATCTTCTTTTGTGTCTTTTCTTTCTCCTTTCAGATGGTACAGCATAATCTTCCATTTCTAAATTATCTTTTTACCTGTTTGTTTATCTACTATGTGTATAACAGTAACAGGGCATGATTCGGCAGCTGCTTTCATCTTTTCAAAATCTTTTTCATCAATCTCTATAGTTTGTTTTTTTGTATTCTTTCTATCAGAGCCAATTAAATCTGCTTTATTGTCTTCCATTAATGTCCAATGGTCTGGATCTACTGCTACACATGCTGCTGCACCTATACAACTTTCTCTATCATACTCTACTATATATTTTTTACCCATAGCTAACCACCATACTTAATATTTATATAGATTACTAATTTTTAATCTATTTACTTTAATAAATGTTTATTACTAAAAGGACATGGTTTATCACCATAATCACAAAATACACAACAACTATTTTTGGCTTTAATTAATTCTTTACACCCATCACATTTATAGAAAGGGATACACATTTTATCGGGAATTTTCATTTCTTGTTTATGCTCACATTCTGGGCAAGTTACTATTCCTTTCATTTTACCTATAAATTTATTTAAAACTATTTTAAGATGATATTACTCTCCTATTTCTAAACCGAGATCTTTTTCTTTTTTTCTTATCTTTTTTGTTATTTTCCTATATTTTTTAAATCTTTGGTAAGCATGCCACATCTGCCAAAATCCTATAATAATCAGCAATATGCCAATAAACATATAAATTTGTCCAGTAAAAAATTTTATAATTAATAAGCCAGCACCTATAAACGCTAAACCAGTAGCCATGTATTGTTGCATAGTTCTTTCTCTTGATAGCAAAGTCTGTTCTTCTTCTAAAGCTAATTGCCTATTGTATTTATCGCTCATGTTAACTATAGTATTTCTTTATTATTCAAATAAATATGCATTCCCCTTTTCCTAAGTTCTTTAAAAAATTCTAACTGTGGAACGGCTACTTCTGGAG
>CAYIXF010000065.1:0-3567 GCA_964367265.1 Candidatus Woesearchaeota archaeon | reverse complement strand
AGATAAAGAACTATTAATAATTCATCCATATAGACTATATATTAACCCAATATTTGGGATAGCCATTTAAAGAATTTAATCCATAATCCAGGTTCTGTACATTGACTATCTAAACATGAATTACTGCTACACTCAAAGTCATTATCACAATATTCCACGCCATCTCTTTGTTGTTCCCATGCATAATTTATATTACAATACTTTCCTCTTTCTCTATATCCTAATTGAGGACATTCTTTTTCTTCTGGTCGACAGCCTATTTGTGTACATGATTCTAACCCACCTTCATTGCATGTACATGTATTACATCCATCAGGAGCAGGATAAGTTTCTCCAAATTTATGACCATTACAATTTTCTTTTGCAGAACCACATTTCCAAATTGGACATCCCTTACTATCTATACCGGCTTTATATACATACCCATTCGGACAATATGGATAGTCATCTGGACATTCTACCGGTGGTATTTCTGGACAATCATAAATCATACACCCAGCTTTATCATATTTACCAGTAGATTTTCCATTTAAACAGATACGATCTTGACAAGCAGTAACACAGGGACATTCACCATCACATTCAATCTTAACACCTTCTCTTCCAGCTACACAATCATTACTATAGGTTTTTCCATCAACACCACATACAGGATCATAAATTGTAGGACAAATAATGTCTTTATTTAATTCATCTAGATTAGATATATCTAATATTTCTATAGCTTCATCTTCATCCCATTTATAGACATATTTATCAAATACCAATAAATTATCGTCTGAGATTACGAAATATAGATAAGGTAATTCTAATAAATTAACATCTGGAATACTTGGTTCAAATCCAACTTGAGAGTTTCCTATATTCCTTCTGGGATTTTCTATATCTGGGATTTTCTGAAGATAAATGGGTTGATTTTCTATGAAATTAATCAATTTTTTCATATACTCAATAGATTTAATTTCTGGATATTTTATGTATGATAATTTTTCATCAGTGTTTAATGAAACCTGAAAACTATAATCATTGCCAAGATTACTAATTACTTGACCATTTAAATATAGAGCAAATTCAGTTCCACTCATTTGGCATCTATTACTTATATACTCTTTAAAAGATGGCAACGCTTCAATTACTGTAGACTTTAATTTTTCTACAATATCCTCTGGACACTCAGGAGGGGTAGGACTTTCAGCCACCACACTAAGACTCATAATAATTAAAATTAATAACATAATTATTATTATTTTCATTTTTTAATTTCCAAATAGATTCTTATAAGAAAAATAATGATTAAACCATATATAAATCTATTTATAACTTCAAAACAATTAGAAGTCAAAACAAGATTTAAAAACAAAAAACTCATATATAAGTTATAACTTATAATTTATAATGAAAACAATAGCACTAAAGGAAAGAACTTTCCAATTACTAGAAGGAATAAAAAAGGAAAAAAAACTAGAATCTTTTGATAGTGTAATCTCCAATCTTATAGTAGAAGAAAAACAAATTCCTAATTCTTTATTTGGTAGTTTAAAAAATAAAACAAAAATATTTACATCAAAAGAAAGAGAAGAACTTTGGAGAGATAAAAGTAGATGAAGATAGTTTTTGATACTTATGCATGGATAGAATATTTTAAAGTCAAAACAAGGAAAGATTGTAAATCAATATATTAAAGAAGAAATAATAACTCCTTTCATTGTTCTTCTTGAATTAAGCTATAGAGCAAATAAAGAAGGATGGGATATTAAAAAATATTTAAATTTCATAAAATTTCATTCTAAGATTAGCATATTTAATGAAAGTTTTGTAATAGAGTTCGGTAAAATCTATAATAAAGTAAAAAAAGAGGTGCATAATTTTAGTATTGCCGATGGCATTATTCTAACAACTGCAAGAGTGGAAAATGCTAAAATACTAACTGGAGATGTTCATTTTAAGAACTTTTCAGAAACAATGTTCTTAGATTAACCATTTACCATTTCTCTGCACTACTCTATCATCAGCAATTATTTCAAAATAAACTTTCTAGGAATCCACCCTTTCCCTATAGGCACAGCATTTTCTAAAACTTTTATTTTCCCATCCTCTAGCATTTTATCAGTAATTCTCACAGTTTGCCTATACATTCTTTTTATCTCTTTAGTTAGCATAACATTATCAAAATATCCAAATCTATCTTGCAACTCCTTAGCTTTCTCTAATGCAATTTTGTGAATTTCTCCTTTTCTTAATTGCCACTCTTTATAACTACTAAGCATTTTCTGTAAATTAGTTTTCTTATATTCCAAATTAAATCCTACAACATCGTTAAACTTCTTTAAATTCTTTCTATCCGAGATTGAGAATCTAAATGAATGTCTATAATAGTCTCCTTTTTTAGAATATTGCTTATTGTAATAAAATCTTTGAGATATTCTAATAGGATTGGATCCAATTTCTAAATCTAAAAGTAATTTTTTTATATCATTCAATAGATTATATTTATTCATTGTATTCTCTAACTTATATTCCTCTTTTTTTACTGCTGTAACGCCAACAATATTAATCATCTTTTTTTTGATAGCAACATTGCCCTCATCATCATAAGCTTGTCTTAAGAATACAGACTTCAGTTCTTTAGGATAATTAAAAACAAAGGCAGGAACTTTATTATTAGAATACATCTTATTACCAATTCCAATCTTGAAACAATAATTTAATACAATACCGATACATTTAGGGAATCTAACCATATAACCTCTATTAGGATTACTTTCTCTATTTTTTAGCTCTCCAAATACTTCCATAGCTGAGTCAACAATCCTTTTTCTTTGCTTAAAAGGAACATTTCCATAGTGTGGCTTATATTGCCTATCAATACCACCATCAAATAAAATAGCAGCAATAAAATAAGCGCCAGCCTCAGAATTAAAATCAAAAGGCAATTTAGGATTAAAAAGATAAGTATTACCTCTCTTAGTACCCATAAATTCAATATCCCTTTCAATTTTTACTTTAGCAAATTCTTTAAATCCCTTCTTACATAAAATATCAGAAACCTTCCACAAAAAACTCAGTTTTACTTTTTGATTATTTTTAAAATTGTAAAGTAAATGTAATCTATTTTTACCAAAATTATCAGTTAAATTCTCCAATTTACCAAAGGACTTCCTAATGGCTCTCAACATAGATAATTTGTATCCCTTTTTCAACCCAACAAGAACAATATTCTCAGGCAAATTCCATAAATGAACTATACCTGTTTCATAACAACTATTCATTTATCTGTACAACACTTATAACTATTTAAATTTTTCCTTTAAGAGATATATAGATGCTAACAATACACCTAGATTTTCCATCCATTAACAAATACTTTTTTATTATCTGCATAGATAATACCCTTACCCATATCTTTAACAATATCCCAATGCAAGGCAGATTTATTAGTCCCCCCACCTTCGGTATATGCCATCCCAAATGCTAAATGGATAGAATTATACTTCTTCTCATCAAATAATAAATCCTTAGTAAACCTATTTACTTTAGGATTAAATCCTATTCCCAATTCACCCAAAT
>CAYIXF010000064.1:0-3709 GCA_964367265.1 Candidatus Woesearchaeota archaeon | reverse complement strand
GATTGTGGTTGTATATTACAAAAAGTAGAGTTAAGCGGAGTTTTATGTCCTTTTTATGGAACTAGTTCTGATTGTGAAAAAGGAGACCCAGTTGCCATAATTATTACATATACAGGACAATGTGCAGGAACTAAATACATACAAGTAGATGCAAACGATACCTCTATAATTAATCCTTCTTGTAATGTAACAAAAACTGGTGGTGATATAAGTGGAGTTTTTGGAAGTTTAAGTATGACAAATACTCTAACCCCTCAAACTATAAGTACTAATTGGATAGTTCCTGACATAACCAATGATTGTCTAACTAAAAGAGTCTATCCTAGAAATGCTTCATTATACAACAATCCTAATTATATTCCTGGAAGTTATGTAAGTGGGACAAATAATTTAGCAGGTAATTTTAAATTTGCAGGCGCTATTTCTGATACATGTTCAGATACTGATAGTGGTATAACTTATCCTACACAAGGAACAATTACTGGAAATTATAATAGCATAGGGTATAGCTACACTGATTTTTGTGTAGGAAATTCAGATACGTTAAGAGAATATTATTGTAATGGGAACATTAATGCTTCTCAAACTCATAATTGTGTTTCAGACGGACTAGTATGCCAGAATGGAGCTTGTGTTAGTTCTTCTCAAACTTGTACTCCAGATAACAGTGATGGAGGAGATATTTATAGATTATCATACAGACCAGCTTACTTTAAAGCTGGTGTAACAATAAATCCTGGAAACGTTGTTTATAATGATACTTGTAGTAATGGAATTTTAAAAGAGTATAAATGTAATGGAAATAATACTGTATTTGATACTTATATATGTCCTTTCGGATGTAAAGATCCTTTTACTTGTAAAGTCGATTGTAGTGATACTGATTTACCAACTCAAAATTACACTATAAAAGGAACAGCCTATGGTGTTAAGAGTAAATATATACTCATTGAATATTTCAACACAACACTAACTGATAGTTGTATTAGTAGCACTAATTTAAATGAAATTTATTGCAATTCAACTGGATTTTTATCAGAATCTAGTTTTGATTGTGCTAGTATAGGAATGAATTGTGTTGATGGAGCATGTCAAGGTGGTGGAGATTGTTATAGTGATCCAGATAACTTCCCATGTGATCAATTAGCTAATAAAGTATGTTGTAATCAAACTGGTATATGGGGATGTACTGATGTAAATTTATGTATAGATCCAGGTGAACCTTGTCCTGGAACTTGTTGTAGTAGTTCTCAAACATGTAGTGGTAATGTAATAGCTAATTATACCTGTGGTAATGGTGAAACATGTTGCCCTCCAACAGAAACATGTGATACATATAATTACTATAGCCCAGATGTATATGATGTAGAACAAGTAGGTAGATGTTCAGAAAATCCTATTAATTCTGGGATTTATTTGCAAACAGTTAATTTAACAACTTATGATTTAACTGCAAACCCACCAATAACAAATATGTTAATTACAAATAGAACTTGTTCACCATTGCCTGGAACAAAAATACCATTCTTCACAACACTAAATATAATATTAGTAATAATAGTATTAGTTTCATTCTATTTAATAAGAAAAAGAATTAACAAATCTTAACAGTTCTAGGTAACAATTCTTTATTTATATAAACAGGTGTATTTAATCTTACAGCTATACCTGCACTATCACTTGGTCTTGTATCTAAACTTAATATTTTATTTCCTTGTTTTAAGAATAATCTTGCTGCATATAACTCACTCCCTAAAGGCTCAATTTTAATCATTAATGTAGTAATATTAAAATCATCAAAAACATCAACTATTAAGTCATGTGTAGAAGGCCTTACATCTATTTTTTTGTTCATACCTTGATAAATAGAAATAGCTTGTGCATCTACTATAGTCATAACTAATGCACTGCAATTACTTATAAAAACTAAATTATTCTGAGTTAAATTTATGGTAGCTTCTAAATAATTATCTAAATTTAAAGCATCTTTAATCTCTTCTTCATCTATGGTCCTAATTTCTTTTAATCTATCTTCTTTTACTTGATCAAAAGTATTAATAGCTTTTTTATAGTAATTAATTGTATAAAAATTAAAGAAAATAATTCCTATGAAAATTAATGTTAATAATACTAATAATTTATTTACTTTTTTCTTTGATTTTTTCATTTTAAGAATAGTTTTACAGCCTCATCTATATTTTTAACTTCTTTTATCTCTAAATCACTATCACTAAAAGCCCTAATTTCTTTAGCCTTATAAACTACTTGGCAAAATTCCTTGCCATTATAAGTATTACATGATTTTTCTCTTTCATATTCAGTAGCTAAAAAATTATCTCCTACTGGAATTAAAAACAATTTAATACCTATAGCTTTAGCTGCTTCTGCTTTTTGTGGAACAGCCCCAACTCTCTCTATATTTCCATTTTCATTTATAGCTCCAGTAATCATAACATCTTCTTTTAATTGATTATTACTAAGTAAAGCTATAGTAGCAATAGTCATAGCAGCTCCAGCACTTGGACCCCCCACAATAGAAGCATTAGCCTTAATTTGATAAACAACATCAATATTACTTAAATTAACTCCTGTATAATTACTGGCAACACTAGCAGCAGTTCTTGCACTAAACTGAGTGTAAAAATCAGCTAATATATCATTAATATTAACTAAAACCAAACCATTACCAGGCTTGACTTCTGTTACTAAAGTTGCAATTACACCATTATTATTTTCATTTACAGCTGGTATTCCTATTTCATTTCTTCTTAAATCTTTTACACTACTTTCTTTATATACTATTTTCTCTTCTATAGTTTTATCACTAAACAAAGTTCTACCTAAATAAATTCCTCCTAAAAATATAATAATTACTAAAATAAATACAAATATATTTTTACTTTTCATAATATCATTAATTAATATAAATTTAAAAGTTTTGTGTTTTATAGTTAAAACTTAACAATAGAATTTAATCTTTATTATATTAACCACTTTCTAAAAGACATTTACCACCACTACAACCAAAAGGACATTTATAAAATGCTGAGTATGCTTGATTATTACTACAATAATATTCTTTTAAATTATTCCCTTTAGTAAATATACCACAATAATCATAATACGTTGAAATTATCGCTCCATTTGAATTATCTACAATATTAACAGATCCATAATTATAGTATTTTATGCCTCCATCACTATCTTTACATGAAACAGAAGTAGTTTCTGATAATCCAGATAGAGGAGCATTATATTCATTAGTTGTAGTTGAGAAAATTGAAGTATTTCCTACAAATATACAACCTCCACTTCTACAAACATATCCAAAAGTACATCCATTTTGGCGTCCTTCACAATCTTGATTAGTACAAGTTTCTCCAGGGTCACAAATGCCATTTCCACTACATGGAGTTATTATAGTATTTGAACAATATGAACTATCTGTACCTGGTAGATTACAAATATCTTTAGTGCAATCATTGTTATCATTACAATCATTATTAGTTAAACATTTTACAGTAATACAAGCACCATTATTACAAGTATAACCACTAGGACATGCTGTGGCATTAAGTATACATTTATTACCATCGCACACTGATTCTACTATTCCTCCTCCTGAACAATAATCAGTATATTGTCTACTACCTTTTTTACATGTTCCTTTTACAAAAACATCAAAACCATTATCAGTTTCAGAACATGC
>CAYIXF010000063.1:0-3826 GCA_964367265.1 Candidatus Woesearchaeota archaeon | reverse complement strand
ATTAGGGAAAAGGGCCCTAAAAGAAAATTTTCTCAGGCGTTTGATTTAATAATAAATTTAAAGGGTATAAATATTAAAAAAGAAGATCAGAAAATAGATAAGTTCTTTGTTTTACCTTTTAGTAAGGGAAGAAAATCTAAGATATGTGCTATTGTTGACAATGACTTATTAAAACAAGCAAAAGAAGTTTGTGATATTGTTATATTTAAAGATGAATTAAATGAATGGAAAGATAAAATTAAACAAAGAAAGTTAGCTATAGATTGTGAATTTTTTATTGCCCAGGCTAATTTAATGAGTCAAGTAGCTTCTGTTTTTGGTAAGGTATTTGGACCAAGGAATAAGATGCCAAATCCTAAGTCTGGTTGTGTTGTCCCTGGAAATGCCCAATTAAAAGGATTGTATGATAGGTTACAAAATACAGTAAGAATTATTACTAAGAATGAACCAATAATTAAGGTTATTGTTGGAAATGAATCAATGAAGGATGAAGAAGTAACAGAAAATATTTTGGCTGTATACAATAATGTTGTTGGTTCATTATCACAAGGTGAACATAACTTAAAAAATATTTTATTAAAACTTACAATGGGGCCAATTTTTAAGCTAACTAAAAAATGAAATGTACAAAATGTAATAAGGAAGCAGTAGAGATAGGATACAATGTTTATTATTGCTTTGTATGTATTTATGAATTCGTTGGAAAACAAGGAGAAGAAACTTTTAAGAAAAGTTTCATCAAAAAATAAAAAATGAAAGCACATGTTGCAGAGTGGAAGAAGGAAGATGTAAATTTATTGACTAATTTGATTAAGGAATATAATACAATTGGATTATTGGACATTACAAGTATGCCTTCTTATCAACTACAGAAGATGAGAGCACAATTAAAAGATAGTGCAATAATAGTTATGACTAGATTAAAGCTTATAAAAAGAGCACTACAACAAGCAAAAGAAAAGAATAATGTGGTTGAATTAGAAAAGCATATTTCTGGAATACCTGCTTTAATATTTTCAAAGAAAGATTCTTTTAGATTATCTAAAATACTTATAAAAAATAAGAGTTCTGCTAAGGCAAAGCCGGGACAAATAGCTCCTAGTGATATAGCCATACCAGCCGGGCCTACACCATTTACTCCAGGGCCAGTTATAGGAGAACTAGGGCAATTAGGAATTAAAACTGTTATAGAAGGTGGAAAGATAAATGTAAAGGAAAATACTGTTATAGTTAAAAAAGGACAGGTAATTTCAGAAAGAGTAAGCGCTATGCTTAGTAAATTAGGTATTGAACCAATGGAAATTGGTCTAAATTTAGTAGCATCCTATGAAGATGGTAATATTTATACAAAAGATGTTTTGAATGTAAATGAACTAGATTATATAAATAAGATTAAAAATGCTTATAAAGAATCGCTTAACTTAGCTTTAAATGCATCAATACCTATAGAAGATACTATATTGTTATTAATTAAAAAGGCTTATCTTGATACACTAGCTTTATCAAATAAATTAAAAATAAATATTTTAAAAGATATTCCTAAAGTAAAGGAAGAAAAATTGGTTGAGGTTAAGAAAGATAGTATTGAAGTTAAGCCTATTAGTGATAAGGAATTTCAAGAACATGAAAAGGTAGCTAAAAAAATACTATCAAACTTGCAATCTGAAAAGGCAAAACATTTAGAATTGCCAAAACATAAAGAGGAAAAGTTTAAAAAAATTGATACCGATAAAATAATAGGAGGTTAAAATGGAATACATATATAGTGCAATGTTGCTACATAAATTAGGAAAGCCTATAAATGAAAGTAATGTAAGACATGTGTTAGAAGCAGCTGGAGCAAAAGTAGAAGAAGCGAGAGTTAAAGCAGTAGTTGCTGCACTTGATGGAGTAGATATAGAAAGTGCAATAAAAGAAGCAGCAATTATGCCAGTTACAGCAGCACCAACAGAAACTAAGGCAGAGAAAAAGGCAGAAGTTAAGGAAGAGAAGAAGGAAGAGGAAATAGCAGCAGGCCTAGGTTCATTATTTGGCTAGCAATTTATTTTTTTATTTAGTAAAATGTTAGACGAAAAAGAGAGAAAGATTATCATAGAAAAATCTGATGTTTTAAAGAAAGAGATTTCTGAAATAAAGAGTAAGCTAAGTAATTTAAATAAGCAAAAAGAAAATTGGTTTGGGAAGAAGGAAGGGATAAAAAAAGAAATCAACAAATTCATAAGGGATATTAAAGATATTAAAGCAGAAAAGGATATATCTAGAGAAAATATAAGGTTCTTGAAGGAACAGAGGGATAAGTATAATTCTGAAGTAAAAAACTTAATTAAGAAGATAAAGAAGTTAGATAAAGAAAAGGCGTATGCATTTAAAAAATATAAGATTAATGTTGATCCTTCACAAATTCAAAAGAGAATAGAAGATATAGAGAAAAGAGTAGAAACTGAGGTCAGATTTGAAAATGAGAAAAGATTAATGAAGGAAATAAATAAATTAAAAAAAGTTTATGATGAAGGTTCTGAAATAAGAAGTTTAATAGATGATATGAATAAAACTTCTAATGAAATTACTGATTCTAAAAAGAAAGCAGACGAATTTCATAAAAAGATTAGGGAATATCCACAAAATAAAAATGATTATGGGGAGTTTATTGAATTATCTAAAAATGTTAATGAATTAAGAAAAGAGGAAGAAGAAACGTTTCAGAAATTTATAGATTTTAAAAAACAATTTTTAGATGTAAACAATGTTTTAAAATCTAAGATAAATGAATTAAATTCTTTAAAACAGCAACTTGATAAGGATGTACATGAGATAAAGGCTAAAACTGAAGAAATAGGCAGAAGTAGGTTGATTGAGAAAACAAAAAATGTTCTTGATAAATTAAGATTGAGGAAGAAATTAACAACAGAAGATTTGCTTGTATTTCAGGAAAATAAAAAATGAGTGTTATTTTAAATACAATAATCTTGGGTTTTTTACCTATAACTGAATTAAGGGGGGCTATTGTTTATGCTATAGCTGCTGGATTAAGTCCATTTCCAGCTTTTATTTTTGCTACACTTGGTAATTTACTTGTTGCTCCTCTGGTATTTTTATTTTTAGATTATCTGCATCATCATTTTATGAAGTTTAAATTTTATGAAAATTTATTTTACAAGCACGTAGAAAGATCAAAAAAGAAGATAGAAAAACATATTGGAACAAAGTGGGAATATGTAGTTTTATGTCTTTTTGTAGCTATTCCATTTCCATTAACAGGAGCGTATACTGGAACTTTATTAGCGTGGTTATTTAAATTAAATAAGAAAAAATCTTTAATTGCTATATCTCTTGGAGTAATAATTGCAGGAATAATAGTAACACTATTAATCATTGGTTTTTCTACTTTTCTTAAAAAGGCTTTTTTCATATAAATATTTTAAATCTGAATATATTGGAATAGATTTTATTTTGTATCTTCTTACTAAAAATATCCAGACAAGAGCAACATAAGTGCTTGTAACAAATACCCAGATAAACATATGCACCAAATCAAACCAATCTAGACTATAGTTTATGGCTATGAAAATTAATGCTATTATTCTTATTATATTTGCTATATAAATTAATAAAAATCCAAGTAATATCATTTTTATTCTTGTCATTAATTTAATATCTTTTGTAAGCATGGTTAATAACCACAACAAGTAGTAAGCAGATCCAAGAATGCATGCTTCAACAAAGGTAAATGTATATTGGTTTATAAGTAAATTAATTCCTAGAATTGTTGGATTATAGTATATTAAAAGTAAGTAAGTTGCATATAGTGTTAAGGGAGTGAATATAA
>CAYIXF010000062.1:0-3889 GCA_964367265.1 Candidatus Woesearchaeota archaeon | reverse complement strand
TTGGAGAATTAATTGGGGTTAACAAATTAGGTATCTCTGTTTCTGATGAAAGTATATTAAGTAATAAGGCTGATATTGTACTACATTCTACCAGTTCTTCTTTAAATGAAATTAAAAATCAGTTAATAAAAATAATAGAATCTGGAAGTAATGTAATTTCAACTTGTGAAGAACTTTCTTTTCCAATAAATGATAATATTAAAATAGCCAAAGAATTAGATGAATTGGCAAAGAAATATAATGTTACTGTTATTGGTAGCGGTGTTAATCCTGGTTTTGTTTTAGATTCTTTGATAATATTTTTAACAACTGGTTGCCAAGAGGTAACAGAAATAAAGGCTTCCAGAATTGTTGATATTAGTAAAAGAAGAATTCAATTACAAAGAAAGGTTGGGATTGGATTAACTATCGATGAATTTAATAGATTATTAAAAGATAAGAAGATTGGACATGTTGGCTTAAAAGAATCTGCTGCAATGATTGCTAGCATATTTGGAATTAATGGAAAGAATAAGGAAAGAATTAAGCCTATTATTAAGGATAATAAAGTTATTGGAATAAAACAAAGTGTTAAAATTAAAAAATTTATAAGTTTAAGTTTGCAGATGTATGTTGGTGCAAAACAAAAAGATATTATTCTTATAAAAGGAAATCCATCAATTAATTTAGTTATAAAAGATGGGATACAAGGAGATACTGCAACTACTGCTATTGTTTTAAATTTAATACCTAAAATTGTTAATTATAAAGAAAAGGGATTAATCTCTATGAAAGACTTAATACCACATTATAAATTTTAAACATGCAAATGCTTTATAACTCTTTGTTTAGAAATTGCTATAATCGCAGCTATTATTAATAAAAATCCACCAACATAAGCTCTAATATCTGGAATTTCCCTAATAATTAAATAAGCAAAAACTATAGAAGACGTTGGAAATAAGACTGTAACTAGTAAAGCACCTGTTTCGCTGCTAACTCCTTTTAATCCATAGCTTAGTAACAAGTAAGTAAGAGATGTTGAGAATATTCCTAGAATTAATAAAGGAAAGATAACATTTTGTACATTACCAATGCCATAAATTATTGGAAATGGTATTAAGAAGATGGTTGCGAAAAGGAAGAAATAGAAAACAGATCCTATTTTGGTATGCTTTTCTTCTTTTCTAAGAAATACTATAAAAAGAGAATAGAAAATAACCTGAATCATTGCTAGCATATTTCCAATAGCTTTTCCAGCGCTTAGTGGATTAAGTATTATTAGACCAACAAGTGCTAATGGAATAGCAATTTTTTGATTTGAAGTTAATTTCTCTTTCAAGAAAATCCATGCAATTAATGCTACTATGATAATATTTAATGATGTAATTAAAGCAACGTTGTTAACTGGAGCATATTTTAGTGCTGAAACATATAAAGAAAATGTTATGGCCATTAAAAGTCCTATCCTTACATAATGAAATAGTTCGCCTTTTTCAATTTTAAAAAGATTTTTATTGTAAATTAGAATTAATAATCCGGTAAAGATTGTTGCAATAGACATTCTCAAGAAACTTAATGTCATAATATTAACTTCTTTAACAATAATCTTAACTAAAGCCCCTATCAAACCAGTAAGAATACCAGCTATTACTATGGCAGATTTGTATTTCATTATTTAATTTATTAAATAGCGGAGGGTTTTTAAATTTTATCCTATTACATTAGCCATGATATACACGAACATAATATTGTCAGGATTGCCTTTCTCTGGTAAGTCTAGTTTGGCTAAGAAGCTAGCAGAAGTTTTTAAATGGCCTATTTATTCTATTGGTCAATTATGGAGGGAGGAATGGAAGAAAAAATATCCTAACGCTGATGTTGGTTTTGAAGAATACTGGAGAAATACAACAATAGAGGAAAATAGAGAAATGGATCAAAAGGCTAAGGAAGTTTTTAAAAACGGAATGGTTATAGGTGATGTAAGATATTTAACTAATTACATGGATTTACCTTCTTTACTTGTTTTTGTTACTGCTGATTTAAATAAAAGAGCATTAAGAGCCTTTGATAATGGGGTGTATCAAGGTAAGCTTGACGATATTAAAGAGATTATGCTTAGAAGAGAGATGGACGAACTTAGAGTTGGTAAGGAATTGTATGGAGAGGAATATGATTATAGAGACCCTAAACATTGCCATTTAACAATTAATTCTGGCTTGTTAGATATATATAAAGAATCTTGTATTATAAGTAGAATGATACATTCAGCTTAATTACTTTTTTGCACTTTTCCAAAGAATTATTGCTAAATAACCACCCACTAATACTGCAATA
Source organism: Candidatus Woesearchaeota archaeon (assembly GCA_964367265.1). Taxonomy (GTDB): domain Archaea; phylum Nanobdellota; class Nanobdellia; order SCGC-AAA011-G17; family JAFCDX01; genus CAYIXF01. Next base: position 1,573 of record CAYIXF010000062.1, on the reverse strand, counting down.
AAGCTTAACCATACCGGAACTTGCCATGTTCCAAATATAACTGGAATACTGTATACTAATCTTAGCAAATGAAGAAGTGCAATTAAAGCAAAAATAACTGCTGCAACTAAGTGTATTGTTTTATGTTTTAGCATATTATTAGTATGTTTTACTTATTTAAAAAGTTATCTGCCAACCGCTAACTCACCAATGTAAATGAATAGTAAAATTTATATACTACTTAATTTGAGGTTATTTGTTAAGAATTCTATTTCTTAACAATATAATATGGAGGAAATGTAAATGGCATTTAGACAAGGCGGTTTCGAGAGAGGACCTAGGGAAATGCATAAAGTGACATGCTCTGAGTGTGGCGCTCAAACAGAAGTACCTTTTAAGCCTACTGAAGGGAAACCAGTCTATTGTAGAGATTGTTATCAAAAACATAGAAGATTCTAATTCTTTGTTCTTTAGTAACGATAAGCCTTTAATGGCTTAATATCTTTTTTTTATTTTTTTCTACTTTTATATACAATTATAGATAAGTAACCAGCTATTAGAAATCCAACAAAGCTTAACCATACTGGAACTTGCCAATTTCCGAATGTAATCGGAATACCGTATATGAATCTCAGTAAATGAGCGATAGACCCAACAGCAAGCAATACTGCTACAATTAAGTGTATTGTCTGATGTTTTAACATATTTAGTTTAAGTCAATAGTTGTATAAAAAGCTTGTTATTTAAGTAAAAATCTCAACTAATACTAAGTACATTTTAAATGTAAGATTGCGTATAACGTATGTTAGACGAACTATTTAGTGCATTCTTCCCATGTGTATTCTAAACCCAAAATTATTTTTAAAGGATTTATGGCATAGTTGTCATTTTGTATTTATTTTCCTATTTCTTTTATCTAAGCATTTGCCTAAGAACTGAGCCAATAAAACAATAGCAGAAGCAAATAATGAGATACCAAAGCCCATATGAAAGTTGATCCAAAAAATATTGTCTTTATTAATAGTTTCTAATTTAAATCTATGAAAATCTTTATCTTCATTTATTCTTAATTTTATATCTTCACTAGAACTTAACGAATCTTCTATAACATTTAGACTATAATCTTTATCTATACATTTATTTGGGCAAGCGTATTTATCACCTAATTTAAAATTGATTATGTATGTAGACGAACCTATTCTAACTTTAGGGTGATATATTGTAAAAATTCCATTTGGTTCGATATTCGACTTAAAATTTATTACTATTAATTTATCACTTAAATTTAAACTATTATTATTCCATATTGTTAAAGTTGTGTATTCTGGGTTATTGATTGGGTTCTCTAGAAATTGTGTTTCTAAGCTTATATTATTTAACCATTGATTGTTTGAAGCATCATAAACATATACTTTGGTTGAGCTATTATCAATGAAAGAAAAAAGACTAAAAGTTATATAATTTAAATTTTGATCATCTCTTAATTTAAAACTGATATTCCCCCCTTGTTTTAAAAAATCATAATATAAAAGGAAATCATTTAAGTTAGGAATGCCTTCTGCTAGTTTTATATCCTGTATATAAAAATCATAAG
>CAYIXF010000061.1:0-3917 GCA_964367265.1 Candidatus Woesearchaeota archaeon | reverse complement strand
CAAATTTAACCCCAAATAGTTCATCTATGTTCAAATATTATTATTTTAAGAAAACAAGGTTTTTTTTACCTCTTTTTTCCTTATAAACTATATTTCTTTCTTCTAACTCCTTAAGGAGCCCAGAAAGCTTTGCTTTTGAGAACCCAGTTATAACCCTTAATGTTCCTTGATCGCATTGCCCTTCCTTCTGCTTTAATATATTAACAACCTGCTCCTCATCTTCTTTAAGGTATTTTTCTATCCCAACTTCTTTAACTACTTTCTTTATTCTAACCTTTGGCCTTTTAATAATAGTTTTAACCCTTGGCTTTTTATAGATTATATATGCAATAATCCCTATAAAAATAATAGATAGAATAATTACATACAACAAAGCATTACTTCTTTCAAATTTATATGTAACTAATGCAGAAAAATTATCATCCTTCTTTAAGTTATACCTTTCCCATAAAATAATTAATCTTTGCCCATCGGTTTCTAATTTACTGGGCTTTGGGAATACTGCATTTGAAGCAAGTGTTGTTTCATCTATTGGCTTTGCTAAAACAGCATACGTAGGTAATACCAATTTAACAGAAAGTTTATTTATATCATCTTTTGCCTTAAAATCTAATAAGAAATCTTGTCTATCTAAAAATTTATTAGTGACATAGGTTAATTTTATATCCTTGGCAAATACATCTATTTCATTATTAATTATTGTATAATTACTGATTATATCATTCAAATATAAAGATATAGAACTAGCATCGTCCGGTAATTCTAAGATAAATCTGGCTTCCCTTTCTAAGCTTATAACTTCTTCAACATGAACCTTATTATCAACTATTCTAAAATCAACATTAAAATCATTTATTTTTGCATAAGCTATATTAGAGAGTAATATTATGAATATAAACATAATTAATTTCTTCATGATATTGTATAAATATAAAAACTTATAAATTTAATGTATTGCTGAATAGAAACCTTTTTAAATGGTTTTAATACATTTAAAGCTAAAATGACAGTTTACGACATAAATCCAAATATATTAATAGAAAAAGCGGCTGAGGAATTAAAAAAAATAAAGGAAATTCAACCACCTAGCTGGGCAAAGTTTGTTAAAACTGGCGTTTTCAAAGAACGCCCACCTTTAGATAAAGATTGGTGGTATAAAAGAGTAGCTGCAATACTAAGAAGATTATATATAAGTAAAGGCCCAATAGGAACCTCAAAATTAAGAACCAAATATGGTGGTAAAAAAAATCGCGGTTACAAACCAGAAAGATACTATATAGGTTCTGGATCTATAATAAGAAAATCACTTCAACAATTAGAAAAAGCTGGTTTTATTATACAAGCTCAAAAAGGAGTTCATAAAGGAAGGATCGTAACACCAAAAGGAGCTTCATTTTTAAATAAATTAGCTTCACAAATCAAATAAAATGGCACGCTATAAACCATTAGCAAAAAAATTACGCTTAATAAGAAGGAGAAGACAAACAAGATGGGCTCCATTTTGGATTGTTCCAAAAATACTTAGAATTGGGAGAAGAGTTCATCCGGGAAGATTCACATCAGTTAAAAGATCCTGGAGAAAAACAAAGATAAAGGCATGAAAAGACATTTAGAACTTATAATAAACAGATGTAATTATGCTTCAAGAACATTTGAAACACAGACAACTCCTTTTTGTGAACATTTTGGAGTATGTAAATATTCTGAAGTAATCAAAGATAGTCCAAATTTTGAAGAATATAAAGTTTGTACAGATGAAAATAAAAGATTTATAAGAAAAGAAGATGGCAGATCTTGAAAGAGCTTATACAATACCATTAAGAAGAGAATTTCTTAAAGTACCCATGTACAGAAGGACAAAGAAGGCTGTTAAAGCTGTCAAAGAATTCTTAATTAAACATATGAAAGCTAAAGAAGTTAAAATACATAAAGAATTAAATGATGAGTTATTAAAACATGGAAGACAAAACCCCCCTTCTAAAGTAAAAGTTAAAGCTGTTAAATTTGGTAATATTGTTAGGGTTAATCTAGAAGGGTTTTCTGTTGAAGAACCTAAAAAGAAGGAAGAAAAAGAGATAAAGAAAGAAAAGTCAAAAGAAGAAGTTAAAGAAGAATTAACTAAGACAGAAGAACAAAAACAAAAAGAAGAGGAAGAAAAGAGAAAGGTATTGCATAAAAAGCAATGAATTTTTTTAATAAGTTACCTTTTGAAACAATAAAAAGAGAAATTTTAATAAAGAAAAAATCTGAAACATCAGAAAAATATGGTTGTTATCCAGAAAATCGTTCTATTAAAGAATTAATTAATTATGGAATAACAAATCTAAATAAACCGGCAGGTCCAACTTCACATCAAGTATCAGATTACGTTCAAAAAATATTAAAAATAGAAAAGGCAGGACACTCTGGTACCCTTGATCCAAATGTAACTGGCGTACTGCCGATAGCCTTAGGAAGAGCAACAAGAATAGTTGAATATCTTTTAAAAAGTGGAAAAGAATATGTTTGTTTAATGCATTTACATAAGCAAGTAGAAGAAGAAAAAATAAAAGGTACATTTAAGGGATTAACAGGAAAAATAAAGCAGCTTCCCCCTATAAAATCAGCTGTTAAAAGGGTACTAAGAGAAAGGGAAATTTACTACATTGAAATTCTAGGTATAAATAAACAAGATGTTTTATTTAAAATAGGCTGTCAAGCAGGAACTTATATAAGAAAGTTTGTTCATGATTTTGGACAAAAATTAAAAACTGGCGCTCATATGGTTCAACTAATAAGAACAAAAGTAGCTACATTTACAGACAAGGATTGGATAAATTTACATGATATAAAAGACGCTTATGAATTTTATAATGGGGGGGATGAAACTTTATTAAAAAAATGTATCTTACCCATTGAAAAAGCAATTGAACATTTACCCAAAATTTGGGTTTTTGATACAACAGTAGATTCTTTATGTCATGGTGCATCATTATCTATACCAGGTATATCAAAATTAGATTCAAATATTAAAGAAGATGATTTAGTTGTGATATTAACGCTAAAAGAAGAACTCATCTGCTTAGGGAATTCTTTATTAAAATCTGAAGATATATTAAAAAATGATAAAGGAATTGCAGTTAGGGTTAAAAAGGTGTTTATGGAGCCTAATTTATATCCAAAATTCAAAAAATAGGTATTTAAAAAAGTTTATATACTAAATCATTATCAAATATTTAAAGGAGGTTTTTAAATGGCTAAAAAGAATACAATTGGTGGATGGGCCTTTTTTATAGGATTAGTAATAGCAATGATTGCTGGTTTTCTACAATTAAGTGCCGGAATGACTGGTGTATTAATAATACTAGGATTAATTGTAGGATTATTAAATGTAACAGCTAAAGAAACAATGCCATTTTTATTAGCTACAGTATCATTAGTAATTGTATCAAACTTTGGCGGCAATGTGTTAAGCAACATAGCAATAATAGGCGGAATACTTCAAGGGATACTAAATGCGATAATAATATTGGTTATTCCAGCAACAATAGTTGTAGTGATAAAGACTATTTACGCGCTAGCTAGAGAATAATTATTTTTCTTTTTTTAAATTTATGAAAAGAATACATTTGTTTATTTATGGGAATGTTACTGGTGTATTTTTTAGAGCAAATACACAAGATAAAGCTATATCTTTAGGTTTAAATGGGTTTATTAAAAACATTGAGCAAGGTAAAGTTGAAGCGGTATTTGAAGGTTCAAAAAGTTCTATTAAAGAAATAATAAAGTTCTGTAAAAATCCGGGCTTTACTAATATAAATAAGGTAGAAGTAAAAGAAGAATCTTATAAGGGAGAATTTAACAATTTTGAAATTGTATACTAATTCTAATTAGTAAAACTTATATATAAACATAATTTAAATTATTTATGGAAGAAT
>CAYIXF010000060.1:0-3920 GCA_964367265.1 Candidatus Woesearchaeota archaeon | reverse complement strand
AAAAGAAAGAGAAGGCGATAATCCTCAATTATTCTTTAATGATTGGCTGAAATAATCTTTACACTACCAAAAACTTTATATATAAGAATATGTTTCAACCTGAAAACCTTTAAGGAGGTAAAACAATGGATACACTAAAAGTTGATGGTGCGGATGAATTTGGGTTTGATGATGATCAAGACGCGGACGAAGACGATGCCGATGTAGATGGTGAATATTAAGTAACGAACTTTTTATTTATTTATTGTAAATTTAGAACTTACTATGCCCAATCCCCTTATTGCCTTTATTGTTACATTATTAAATGTAACCTCTAAGAATGGCTCAGAATTAAGCTTTTTATTTGTTAATATAGAAAATTTATAAATTAAATCGTCTATCTCTTTTTCATTATTATAACTTATATCAGTTTCAATCTTTTCATTGTTGTAAGTTAAGTATAATGTTTTATTAACTCCATCACAATATATCTCTTTTATATTTCCATCCTTAAGCATCGCATCTATCTTTCCCAATCCTACAACATCCCTAACTAAATAATATTTTAATTTTTCATAATAATCATCATCTAGCTTGACATTAAATTTATCAGTAATACTCTTCATAACAGACATTAAATATTTCTTATCATCTGTTATATTTGGTTTTCTCAATAATTTTTTACCAATTTCATTCTTAAGCTTTGTAAGTATTTCAAAATCAATTTGTTCAAGTTTAGGTTCATCAAGATAATAATGATTGTCCTTTAAGCTTGCCTTAGCCAATACTTTATTTGTATCTTTTGTAACAACTAAAGGGTATTCTGGAAATTGGGGCTTGGGCATAACAGCAGGCTGAAGAATAATAGGTTTAGGAACTTCAAGCTTAACTTCTTTAATCTCTTTTTCTATTTTCTTAGCTATTTCCTTTTTCTCTAAAGGCTTCTCCCCTTTTATTTCTTCTTTTTTCTTCTTTTTTCTTTCTTTTGTTACTATAAAAGTAGCTAATAAAAATTTTCTTAAGAAAATTGCATTTGGATCATGTGTAGGTGGCTTTTCGCTAACAATCCTTGTAATCTCTTCTAATTTCTGTAAATTTTCTTCTCTTACTACATCAATAAAGAATTCAGTCTCTTCTTCCATCTTTCCCTTTCTCTTTCAATATCAATTCTAATTTACTTTCAATTCTTTCAAATAGAGCTCGAGATTCATCTAATACTTTATCAAACGGACTTTGATATCCCCTTGCTCTTTTCTCTGCAATAGCATTAAGAATATAATCTACTTCTTCTAATCTCTTTTCTTCCTCAACATCTATTTTACCAAGCAATTTTTTAGTTGATAATGAGTGATAAGTTTCTAGTAATCTTTTTTCCTCAGAAGAAATTTGGCTTTCTGAATATTCTGCCATTTTGCTTAAATTTTTTTAAAAGCTTTTCCTAAAAGCTCTTATACTTTATATTCTGTTAAGGGCTTTGGTGTAATTCTCTCTAATCCAGTCTTACCCCTAACATATTGTTCTAATAATATTAAACCCCTTGCTAAATTTTTATTCTGTTCGAGCAGAGTTTCAAGCTTGGCAGATAAAGCAGTAACTTGTTCATCTGTACTTTTAACTTCCTTAACCTGTTTAGCAGCACCTTCAAATAAATCTATTAGGCTTTTAACCTCTTTAGTTAAATTATTTACACTAGAAACAAGATCAACTATCTTTGATTGTAAACCTATATTATTACTTATTAGCTGTTTAGTTAAATTTACAGTCTCTCTTTTTGGCTCTTCTTTTACCTCTTTTTTCATGTTATATTAAATTAAAACTAATATAAAAATGTTTCTAACCCCAAAATTCAGGCATAGCATGTTTATGATACATTTTTATATGCTCTATAGTATTTATAGTTAGATCTGTTAAATTAAGTTTGTTAACACCCCCATAATTCCTAATAAAAGACATACCTACAATCTTCTTATTCTCTTTTTTTAGTCTCTCATCAAAATATCTGTCAATTGGCTTCTTGCCTAGGCTATCCTCTAAAATAAATCTTACTGCATAAATAGTCCAATCCAAATCTTCTTTTTTAAGAGATACTGTATAAGGAAATGATGCTATTAAAGCTCTATCAACAACGTATGATTTTGGAATCCCGCTTTCTTCAACAAATTCTCTTAGCCCAGCTTCAACAATAGACTCTTTATTAGGCCATGGGAGATCTAAAGAATCTTCTAATTTTTTTACCCTTCCCCCAAATAATTCATAACGATTATTTAGTTCAGGATTATTTTTACTTCTAGATTCAGAATTTTTACCAACTAATAACCCATATGATTTATGAAACACTAGTAATCTAACCTGTTCATCGCGTATATCTATAACACTTGTATTTACAGCCATAAAATCTCCCCCAAACCATATATGTGTATCTTTTATATAAATCTTATGAAAAAATAGTAGGTAAGAATAAGCCACATTTTGTTGAACCCAGTTTTACTGAAGGTTCATCCCAACATTCTACTAAGCGTCTTTAAAGACTTGCACCAGCTGGGATTCACCGTTTCAACGTATCCTTTAGAGACGTCAAAGGGTTAACTCGCCAATCTTCACAGATGGCTTCGCCATTATCATCCCTTAATCCAAAGGCCGTGTCGTTTCTGAGTGATTGCCTTCCATTTCTGGAAATAAGCTCTGCTTATCAGCTACCTTTTATTCTTTTCCGAGGTTTTCTCTGAAAAGCTCAAAGGCTAAATTGGTGTGCGGACTTTCCTCAGAGATTCTCAGGATTTTCTTTCCCAAGGCTTTCTTTTAAGAAAGGCTCTCCGACGGTTAGGTTCTTACCTACAATATACACTTTCTTTAATCTATTTATAAATATTACTATTTTACATAAAAGTTACCACTTGAAAAGGGATACAAAACGAAAGCTTTAAATATAAGTTAGTATTATCAAAATATATCACCTCTTTTTCCCAGGCAGGACTCTTCTGGAGTCTTGCTATGGGTTTAATAAACTTATTAGTTTGATAAAACCTTTCTTAAAAGTTTTTTTGCAAAGATTTATATATAATTCAAATTATTTAAATTTTAAAATGAAGAGAGAAAAAGAACTTTCTGATATGGTTCTTAATTCACCTAAAAAAAATAAAGGGCTTGAATATGAAAATTTTTCTCCACTATTACCAATTCAATTTTTTGCAAGACACGAAGAAGGTTCCCCAGAATTAGATTTAAGGGTTGAAATTCTTAGAAGAGCATTATTAGATTACATCGAATGTTATAATTATAAAAATGGAAATGGATATAAAGAAAGAATTAATAAAAAAGAAACTTTTAATGAAGTATATAGTTGGATTTTTTCAGATAATAACGGGTATAATTCATTTATAAACGTATGCAGGGATATAGGAGCAGATTATTTAGCATTAAGGGAAAAATTAACTAATCTAACACCAAAAGGAAGAAGAGAGCTGAGACTTAGATTAAAATATGAGAATGCAGTATTAAAAAATAAAAATGTATAATAATTTAAATGTATTAATTTTAGCAAGCGGAAATAAAAAAATAAATAATAAGGATAAATGCTTTATCAACCTAAAAGATAAACCCGTAATACAATATACTTTAGATGCCTTATACGCTAATAACATCTCTAATATAACTATAGTATGCAACCCTAATGATGTAGATGAAGCAACTAATTTAAACTTAGAAGGAAGAATAGAATTTGTTAAAGGAAAAAACAATTTTGCAGAAAATTTAGAAGTATCAAAAAGCTTAGTTAAACATAGAGAAGAATCAGTTTTAGTACTTTATGGAGATCACCCATTTACAAGAGATTATTCTTTAAAATATTTTTTAGATAGATGTGATACTGATGAATATGATATATTTCATGGAGCTACAACAAAAGAATCTATAGATTTATTTAAAGAATTTTATCAAGCAGG
>CAYIXF010000059.1:0-4048 GCA_964367265.1 Candidatus Woesearchaeota archaeon | reverse complement strand
AAACAGTAAAGTAAAAGAAAAATGTGAAGAAGTTATACAAGAGGCTGAGAAGACTGCACAAAAATATGTCTATCAATATAATTCTGGAACACTATCTGCAGCACATGGAATGAGTATTAAAGAAACTCTTGAAATGAAGATATTAGAGGTACTAAATAAGGCTAGAAATAGGGTGGGAAGAATAATAGCAGATATAGCGGATAGAAAAAATCCAACCATTATAATGGCATTATCTGGAGCACAAGGTAAATTACTTAACCTAGCACAGATGGCAGCTTGTGTAGGGCAACAAGCTTTAAGAGGAAAGAGAATAAGTACTGGTTATAGAAGAAGAACTTTGCCAATGTTTAAAGAGAATGATTTAAGCCCTAAAGCAAGAGGATTTATTAAGGGTGGTTACAAGGATGGCCTTAAGCCTCATGAATTTTTCTTGCACGTTTTAACAGGAAGAGATTCTTTAATGGATACTGCATTAAGAACGCCTAAATCTGGTTACTTATATAGAAGGTTAGCAAATGCCTTACAAGATTTAAAAATAGAATATGATAGTACAGTAAGAGACTCAAATAAAAATATAATACAATTCGCTTATGGGGACGACAACATAGATGTTTCAAAAAGTTATGGTGGTAAAATAAATGTTAATAAAATAGTTAATGAGGTGGTCGGCGAATGAAAGAATCTGATCAATATAATATACCTTCTATTATAATAAATGAAGTGGAAGAAATTGCTAAAAAAAGAAAATTAACAACTAACCAATTGAAGATGATATTTGAAAACATAAATAAAGAATATTTAGATTCACAAATAAATCCCGGAGAAGCAATAGGTATGATAACTGCAGAATCTTTTGGTGAACCAAGTACGCAAATGACTCTTAGAACATTCCACTTTGCTGGTGTATCAGAAATGAACATAACAATAGGCTTACCAAGATTAGTAGAAATATTTGATGCAAAAAAAGAACCATCTACACCAATAATGGAAGTTTATCTTAAGAAAAAATATGCATCGAGCCAAAAATTAGTAAAAGAAATTGCTGCAAAGATAAAAGAAACGAAATTGCAAGATATAGCATCTGAATTCAGCTTTAATCTAGTAAAGGCGCAAGTTGAAGTTAAGCTTAATAGAAAAATTATGCAAGAATTAAACATATCTACCAAAGACATAATAACAGCAATAACAGATTCTCTAAAATCATTATCTGTAACCCAAGATAGAGATAATTTAATATTACAACTAGTTACAAAACAATACAAATTAAGTGATTTATATAAATTAAAAGAAAAGGCTAAGGAAATTAGAATAGCTGGATTAGAGAATATAAAACAAGTATTACCAATGGACATAAATGGTGAATTTGTAATATATTGTGAAGGATCAAATCTAAAAGATGCTTTACAAATAGAAGAAATAGATGCTAGTAAAATTAAAACAAATAATATCTTTGAAATAGCAGATGTTTTAGGTATAGAAGCAGCCAGGCAAGCAATTATTAATGAAGCTTTAAAGGTTATAGAAGAGCAAGGATTAAGCATAGATATAAGACATCTTATGTTATTATCAGATACAATGACGTATAGTGGTGAAATAAAGGGAGTAACAAGATCTGGTATTACGGGCGAAAAGGAAAGCGTCTTAGCTAGAGCTTCTTTTGAAACACCAATAAAACATATTGTTAATGCAAGTTTAATAGGAGAAATAGATACCTTAAGAAGTGTTATAGAAAATGTTATGTTAAATCAACCAGTACCATTAGGAACAGGCTTACCGGGATTATTAGCCAAGATGAAGTCAAAGAAATGAGCTTAGCACTTTTAAAAAAGGATTTGAAGAAAAAGAATATAGTATTTGGTACAAACAAGACTATAAAAGAATTAAAGAATGGTAAAATAGAAAGAGTTTACATGTCTTCTAATTGCCCAAATAATGTTAGGAGTGATATACTTTATTATTCCAAAATAGCTGGTATAAAAGTAATTGAATTAAAAGAAAATAATGAAGAATTAGCTGTAATATGCAAAAAGCCATTTTCAGTTAGTATTTTAAGCCTTCTAAAATGAGTATTAAGTATACAGTAGAAACAATCCAATACAGAACAGTTTTTGAAAACTTAACTGCAGCAAAAGTTAAGGATTGTTTTTTAAATGAAAAGTTAATAGTTATAGTTAAAGAGGGTGAACTTGGAAAGGTTATTGGAAAGCATGGGAAAAATATTAAAAGGCTAGAAGAAATATTTAAAAGAAAGATAAGAATAATAGAGTTTAATAGCGATTTAATCAATTTTATAAGAAATCTCATTTACCCAATCAAAGCAAGAAATATCTCTTTAGAGAATAATTGTGTAATTATTGCTGTTGATAGCATAGCCGATAAAGGAAGATTAATAGGCAGGGATAGTAAGAATCTAAATATAATTAAAGATTTGGTTAATAAATACTTTAAAGTTAATGATATAAAGATTGTTTAGTAAGCTTTATAAATAGTAAATTAAATTCATTCTAAAAATGGCTAAAGGTTTATTTGCTGGTAAAAAACTGAAAGAGGATAGAAAGAGATTTAGATTAAATAAACAGTGGTATGTAAGAAAATTATTCAATCTAAAGGAAAAAAGTGATCCATTAAGAGGAAGTCATCAAGCAAAAGGAATAGTCTTAGAAAAGAGGCAAGTAGAAGCAAAACAGCCAAATAGTGCAATGAGAAAGGTAGTTGTTGTTCAGTTAATTAAAAATGCGAAAAAAATAACAGCATTTGTTCCCGGTTATAATGCAATTAAATTAATAGACGAGCATGATGAAGTACTTATAGAATGTATAGGTGGTACAAAGGGAAGAGCCAAAGGAGATATTCCAGGTATAAGATGGCAAGTTATAAAGGTTAATGATCAAAGCTTAAAGCAACTTTGGAAAGGTAAAATAGAAAAAGGTAGAAGATGATGGTATATAATATTTCAAAACAAAATAAGTGCTATATTTTAGAACCTAATAAAGGTATAAATATAAAATTCAAATCATTTACAAAACTTCAGTTATATTTAGCTGATGCGTATTTAAAAAACAATGATAAAATAAATTTAAGTTTTAGTACTAGTATTACAGAAGAAGAGGTGAAGTATCTAAATTTTTAAAATATGATAAAGATTTTTAACAAATGGGATACAAGTAGCATAAAAGTTGAAGATCAAGGATTAGTTAGATACATAAATATTCAACCAATTACAGTGCCAAGAACAGGTGGAAGACAAGCAAAATATAGATTTTATAAATCAACTGCCGTAAATATTGTTGAAAGATTAATGAATAAATTACAAATACCCGGTCATAGGGGAAAAAAGCATTTTAGAACCTCTGGACATTGTACGGGTAAGGCTGTAAGATTATACAATACTATTTTTAGAACATTCTTAATCATAGAAAAACAATTAAATAAAAATCCGGTTGAAGTCTTTGTAAAAGCTTTAGAAAATGCTGCTCCAAGAGAAGAAATTACTTCAATAGAATATGGTGGAGCAAGATATCCGCAAGCAGTAGAATGTGCCCCACAAAGAAGGATAGATATAACCTTAAAAATGTTTGTACAGGGTGCTTATTCTAAATGCTTTAATGCAAAAAAGAAACTTGAAGAAGCCTTAGCAGATGAAATAATTAAGGCATATAACTTAGATCAAACCAGTACTGCTATTGCTAAGAAATTAGAATTAGAAAGACAGGCTGAAAGTTCTAGATAAAAAAATTAAAATATCTTTTCTGCTAATTTATACAGACCATAATAAGTAGACCACTTGCCACCTTCTAAGATAAATGATATCCCCATAAATAAACTCCCCATCATTCCAATAGCCTCTTCATATGCTGGAGAAGTGTATATGTCCTTTTGGTCTTCAAACAAATTTTTTAATTCTTTAAATGTCTTATATGGAATACCCATCGGGCCTGCCAAAACCAAAACATTTTTTATTGTTGTTAATTTACTTTCTAGATTTTCTTTATCTTTCATTTTTTATTTATTGTATATTTTGACATAAAATCCTCAAATGGGTCTTTTT
>CAYIXF010000058.1:0-4128 GCA_964367265.1 Candidatus Woesearchaeota archaeon | reverse complement strand
TTATATTAAAAAGAATAAGTTTATAAAACTATTAGAAATTAGATACATTGACTAATCGCATTTTTGGATATCATATTGATTCCACCAGTAGGCGTTGGTATTCCTACATTAAATACAATGTTATTACCGCGAACGTCACCATTAGGGTACATATTATTAAAAGTACGTGGAACAGCATATACTATTTTTTGGTTTGATGCTAAAATTGTCTTTTGCAGGAAAAGATCCCCACTTATTAGATCTTGATAGAATATTTCATATATATTTTGATTAAGGTCGTAATCAGTACCGATTAGTTGGCTATTTTGAATATCTAAACCATAAATTGGTTGTAGGAGACCGTTCATTATGCTTGTTGTTACGACATCACCAGAAGGTCCTGTTAAAAGATAAAAACTCAAAAAATATACGTTTGGTTGAATAAGATTTAATCGGGGAGTAATTGCATTTCCTGAAGAAGGATTAGTCACTTGTATCAGACTACCGGTCGGTATGTGGTAAGCATAAATAACAAATAAATTTGGTGATAAATGATTACTAGATACCAATATATCTCCTTCTATTTCGACATCTGTAGCGGCTCCTTGGGAAAGAATCGGTGTGTTAATGTTTGTATTAAGATCATAAAGTGAAACAATTGAAGGATTAAGACCTATGCTTTCGGAATAAACTACTAAATTATTATAAAAATCTGCATCGTAATAGAAATTTATGCCTGAAGGCGACGGTATTGATAATATTATGGTTGGAGGTAATGTTGCACAAGATGGTATTGTGCAAAGTTGTACATTGCTGTAAAGAACTGGTGCATAGCTACCTGATAAAAACATGATTTTATTACTATGTATAGTTGGTTTATCATTATCCCAATCTGGAGAATTAACAATAAATTTACCACCATCATCGCTTGTTCCAAATATATTATCATGCCCAAGATCATAATAAGATATATTCCTAGATATAGAATTATTAGTAAATTCCACCCATACAATGTACCTATTATCTATTCTGGCTGACTCTTCTGAATCTATACCGACGGGATCTAAAAGTTGAGGTGTCGAACATTCGCGAATTATTGGTTGCGCTTGCACGTTTGGTGGTTGAGCTGGTGCTGGTGGTGTTGGTATTGGTTGTGCCTCAGGTAAATTTGATGATGTTGTTAAATACTCAGTTTTAGCTTTTTCTGTTCTGACAAATTTACCTTGAAGATTTAAATTTGTTATTATAAAAATTGCTAAGATTAATAATATTAGTATAATTATTCTTTTTTGCATAGTATGATGAATTCTTTTGTATACTTATAGTTTGTGCTTAATTAAGCAATTTGAGCTATATAATCTAGTTCAGCCCATTTTATTTTTGGGTCCTTAGATAATTTATCTACATATTCCGATTCTTTACCTACAAGTACCTTAACTGATGCCATATTCATAGTTTCATAGTAATCAATAATTTCTAGACCATATGAATTAATTAGCGTAGTTGCATCAGCCTCATTTTTAATTGGATATTCAAATCCAACGACAATACGGCCCCGAGCATAATTTCTTTCCTGAGGAATCGAAGGACTTTGTGGATTTATTGGTGTTGGAGGTGATTCATCTATCGGAGGAGATTCTATTGCAGTCTCTTCTTTTTCTGGATTTGTGATTTTATATTCTATAACTGGATTAGTTTCTTCATAATAGGCTGCACAACTATTAATCAAGAATATGATCAAAAATATTAAAATCCATACTCTCTTTTTCATAAGTTAAATATTAATTAGGTAGCTTATAAACCTATTCCTTAAATATTAATCTGGGTTAAATAAAATATGCAGAATATCTACAACCTTTAAAAGTAAGCTCTTATTAATTCTGGCTATACTTTTTATAACAAGAGACTTTTTAATCTTAAATATATTTTCTACTTTAATTGAACAGCTTTCATAAAGAAATCCATCTTCAATATCCTCTTTATTTATTAATATCGAATACCTAGACGGTTTTACCACACTTGTAACAGCACAAACTATAACATCATCACTAGATTGGTTGAATTTGTCATTAGAAACAATAAGTGCAGGTCTTATTTTTTTACCAGATTGATCAGCAAATGGAAATGGTACCAGAACAATATCTCGCTGTTTCATAGATATTTCTTCCAAATCTTTTCATCTTTAGGATTATCCCATACCTCTCTTAAGGATTGCTCAGCAATGGCAATCCAACCTATAGTTTCTTTATCTTCATTAGCTTCCAAAATTTTGTTAATCTCTTCTTCTTTCCTCAAAATTAAAGTGCCGTCTTTCTCAATTAAAAATAGTTTTGAACCGGGTTTTATACCGAGGCGTTTTCTAGTTTTCTCCGGAATTACAATTTGGCCCTTGGATGACATATGAATAAGTTCTACCATTCTTACTAGTAAGTATAAACTTACTTATAAACTTTGTGTTTCTTGCGGTCTTTAATCAATAAATATTATAAAACTATTAGAATTAAGTGACATCAAATGATCCTAGGATTAAACTTCCCCCTACCGAAGCTATTAACGTATCTGAAGTAACGGTTTGTGTAACTATATCATCTATGAGGATTAAACGTATTTGATTTTGATTTGATGCCCGATAAGGAATAACTAGCGTAGGGTAAGAACCGGCCGTTTTATAATTTGCGATGAATGGACTATTACTAACTAAAAAAGATGGTAGTATTCCAGCAAGTACGGTAGCCTTAAGTTCATTAATTATGGGTGTACTACCAATATCATTTTTCATACTAAACACATCGATGATAGTGTTAAATCCAGGCAATGCTACTGCTCTGTTGCGCATATAAAAAGTACCGGATAAAGTACCAGGGGTTACAGGAATTGTATAGCTCATAAATAATACTGGTAATGAGATTGAACCTGCTAAATTGTTTACGTAATAATACTCTGCACTTATATATGTACCATAATGTATTGCTTTTGAATATACGATGTGGTAGAAATTACCAGTAATAGCAATGTCTGGTTCTAATATTATGCCCCCTGACATAGTTCCAAAGTTCGCTATGTTTGTGTCAATAAAGGTAGTCCCAAAACTACCAGAAGGATCAATTGTAATTAGGTGTATATCATTTATTCCATACGCAAGTATATAAGCATTTCCCAAACTATCAACTCTAAGACCCAAAGGAGAAGATCCACTTATACTAGTCCACGGATCCCATGTACCAGAGCTTCCTTTATGTGTGAAATCTAGACCACTATTAGTACTAACAACCACATATTTATCATTATTTGGTCCTTCTACATCAAGAAAAACACGAGATTGTCCAGGTAATACACCATTTGGTGGCGGAAGAATCTCTAATGTTGGACTAAAAAATTGTTTAAGACGAAGTTCCCATTGGAAAGGAGGATTACCAAATCTTCTGAGATATAATGCATAAGGATTATTAGAATTATCTCTATCAAGATCTACATCGATAAATTGGTCATACACTGTATTAGAATTTATTGTATCTAATGGTGCAAGATTAGTAACCGTACCATCATATTTTATCAAATTTACAGAGTCCTGTCCGCCATTAGTAATATAAGCAATATAAAATGTTGGAGGTACTGGTACTGGGGCAACTTGAAGTTGTTGTGCTGGAGCAGTAATTAGTTGAGTTGTAGATTTATCATCTACCAAATCTGATAAATCTGAAATAACTTTTCCTTGATGATTTAATTTTAAAATAAGGATAAATAGAAATAATAAGAGTAAAGTTAATAAAATCCTCTTTTTCATGTATCCTATTATCGTGTACATTACTATTTAAATATTTCCATTCATCAAAACCATTATAAACCTATTTCTTTACCAAATTAAATTATGAAGCAGAATCCAAAATTAGACAAGATAACGGACATAGCTACAAAAAGAGGGTTTTTCTTTCCTACAGCAGAAATCTACAATGGACCTGCTGGTTTCTGGACTTACGGTCATCTAGGAACAACTATGAAACATAGATTCGAAAATTTATGGAGATGTTACTTTTTATCTTTAAGCGATAATTACTTTGAAATTGATGGTTCTTATATATTACCAAAAAAAGTATTTGAAAGTTCAGGTCATCTTAAAAATTTCAATGATCCTTTAACAAAATGCAAAAA
>CAYIXF010000057.1:0-4136 GCA_964367265.1 Candidatus Woesearchaeota archaeon | reverse complement strand
GATTTTGAAAACTATGAAAAGAATTATGATAAAATTCTAAAAATAATGGAAGAAGAAAAAGAAAATAAAGATAGAAAAGTTATCTATTTAAGTCAGCATCAAAGGCATTAATAATTCATCTCTTTCTATATCTTTTTTATCTTCAATAAAAAACTCAGGAATTATCCTAATAAGTTTAAAATTACTATTACTAAAATCTAAGTCCTTTCCAATAACAAATAAATAATCACTATTTTCTTTATATTTTATTACAATTAACCCTCTTCTTTTAATTTCCTCTCCTAAATTTTTAATAGAACTTTTAATAATTTCCTCTAGACTCTTATCCCCCTTATCTTCAATGCCCAATATTAAATCTTCTTTATCAAATTCAGGGCTTAATCCATATGCTCCTATAAATGCCCTCTTTTTCTTTTTTGCACGCCATTTTTGATTATATAAATAAACTAAATTTTCAGCACTAATCCCTTGATTTATATCATCTTCTCTTACTGCATCAACTAATTCTTTAAAAGTTTGATTTAATGTATGATAAATGCTTCTAAATGCCTTTAAATCCTTCAAGCTTTGTTTTGGTAATATTTTTTTAAGTTCAACATACTCTTTTTCTTCTTTAAGAATATGATCTGCAAGATCTTTCAAATTTTCAAGATCTAGATTTTCCCTGTAATATAAATTCTCAAATCCAAATTTTAATTGCTCTTCGACCTTTATCTTCGGTTGTACTCTTATTACCTTTCTAATGAAATTTTTCTTTTCTCTATCTTCCATAGATTCCAAAGAAACATAATAAAAGCTTCTATACAAATTCTTAAGAAAATCATATGCTCCAAAATAACTATCAAGGAGCTCTAATTTATTTCTATTTTTTAGACATCCTTCATATTTTATAAAAAGTTCATCAACTTCTTTTGGATTTAATCCAATTTCTCTTACTGCATTATAACCCCTAAGCTCCCTAGTAAATTGATAATAATCTTCTAGAATTCCAAACATAGCAAATGCATCTAAATATTGCAATAACCCAAATTGTTTAACATGATTTAACCCAGATAGCTTTTCACATATGCCTTTCCATTCAGGAAATCTTATAAAAATCGCATTCTTAATCAACTCTTCCAAAGGTAAGTATAATTGAGCAACATTTTTATGCAATCCTCTTTTTGTACTTACATCAACAACACTTATTAATTTTTCTCTTTTCCATGGTGCAAATCTCTTTTTAAATATCTGAAATTCATCAAAACTTCTCTTTCCCTCGTATGCAAAATTTAATTGATTATTGCTCTTAGCCCAATGATTCCAATCATAAATTCCCCTTACTGAATTAGGAGAAAATGCAACCTCTGTTAAAGAAACATGGGGCATTAAATCCTGAACCATAACTAAAGAATCCAAATAAGATTGCTTTTTATCTTGATCCTTCTCCATTATAGCTTTCAATACTTCTACATCCATTGTTGAATATTCTAATAAAGACCTTACAGCTTTTGTATCCCCATTAATTGCTCTTATCTCTAAATCTCTTAATTCTTTATAAGAAAAAGCCTTCTTAAACCCAAATTCAGGAACAACATGATTTGCTAGATCTTCTAATTTATGACTTCCCTTCGGCATATTTGTTTTCAAGTAAGTATGAAATACTACTCCTAATCTCCAAGTATCAATTACGTCTTGACAAAATATTAATAATCTTCTATAAATTTGATCTCTAGAAACAGTTAATACGGGAAGCTTTCCCTTTATGTCTATATCAAGATTCTTTGTCTTAATGCCTTTTGCTTCTTCTCTTATCTTTAATATATCATGTGGGGCATTGTGAGCAATAGTTATAAAAGGTTTATACTTTTTTAAAGATGCAACTAATCCGTCATATAATTCAAAATCAGAATTATATGTATAAATTGAATAATCATTTATTTTCTCTTCATGATTGGGATTTCTTAATGTATGAATCTCTCTAACAAAACTCCCATCTTGTAATTTATATAACAGATTTATAATAGAAATTCTATCCTTATATTTCTCTTCCCATAATCTTGCCTTTATTCCCCCCACATCTATTGTTAATCTTTCTTCAATACCTTTAAGTTGTTTTTCTAAATCTATATCCCCATTTAATTTTTTTAAAATATCTCTTCTTTCTCCTAGTAATTCTAATTCTTCTTCTGTCTTATACAAGGGATTTTCTGTATCAATATATAACCATACTTGGTCTCTTATTTCATCAGCACTTAATCTTTTATAAGGAAATATTCCCTTTAGCGAATGTAATTTAATGTTATATACTAAATTCTCTTTGTCATAAATTACCCCATTTTTCTTATCTTGAGATGTTACTAAATCCTTTACTCTCCTTAACATTTTGTTAACTTCTCTTTTGATTTCTATAACCTCATTTGCTTGTGGGCAAGAAAGAAATTCTTTTAATTTTCTATAATCAGAATTTTTAATCTCTTCTTCTACATCAAAATTATCATCTCTAATATGTTGATTAAAAAAATAATTTATATTATTTATTAATTCTGTTCTTTTACTTCTATTCTTTCTTTCGCTGCAATCTCCAACATATTCTGTAATTATTTCTTCTATTCTTTCTTGTAAATTATCAACTCCTTCTTTAATTTCAAATGCATGCTCTAATTGTGGGAAAAACATGAATTTTCTATTTAAATAACCCAATTTCATTCTAATTAGCTTATCATAATTACCGCATTGAAATATGCTGCTTAATTTAGAAAATAATCTCCAATTATTCTTAAATGTAATTTGTGCAACATTGTAATCCCCCTTAATTTTTGCAACTTCACACCCATAACCCCTTAGATAATCTTCTTCACTATTCTTTTCAGAAAGAATAAATCTTAAATTATAATTTCCAAGATCTTCATCATCTTTACAATTTCTAACTATCTTATCTAAAGTCTTTTTATCACTATAATGAAAATGTTTTGTTGGTATTGTTATTAAATGATCAACATAAACAACTGCTTTCTTTGGTTTTTCTCCATGATACCTGAAAGAAAGAATTAATCGGTTAGTCCTAGTTTGTTTTTCTTCCCACCCAATATAGTCATTAAACCAATAACCTTGCATGCCCTTGAAATAAGCTCAAATTTTAAATACTTTTGCTTTATTACATCTTTTTAACCTTAGCTACAAAAAATCCTTCTGTGTTATTATCTTGCGGCCATATTCTTAAACATTTTTTAATTTCTTTAGAATAACTTTTATCTTCAAATTCCAATATAGCATCACTTCTTTTAATATTTAATTTTATACTTTCCAACTTTGCATTTTTATATTTATTAATTAAAAAATTCACCACATCTTCATTCTCTTCTGGCTCTAATGAACAAGTGCTATAAACTAATGTTCCATTTTCTTTTAAACAATTAAATGCCGTATCTATCAATAATCTTTGTATTCTAGCTAGCCTTCTTATCATGTTTGGATTCCACATATCAACTGTTTTTGCTGACTTTCTTATGGTTCCTGTACCAGAACAAGGAGCATCTAATAAAACATAATCAAATGTATTATTCATCTTATTAAAAGATCCTCCATGCATAAGCGTTATTATAGCATTAGCTACCCCACATCTTTCAAGATTTATACTTAAGGCATTTAATCTTTCATAATCTGCATCATTTGCTATAAGTATTCCTGTATTCTTCATAATCATAGCTAAATGTGTAGCCTTACTTCCAGGAGCAGCAGCCATATCTAAAACAATACTATTTAATTTTGGCTTTAAAACAATAGCAGGAATCATAGAAGCAGCTTCCTGTACATAAAAATAACCCAAGCTATGCTCTATTAAATTCCCTATATCTCTTCTTTCTTGCTTTTTATGCTCCATCCAAAATCCTTCCTTACACCATGGTATTTGTATTAATTTCCAATCTGTTAATCTTTCTTTTAATTCCTTAACAGAAATCTTTAGCGTATTAACTCTTATAGACCTTCTTAAATATATTTGGCAATATTCTAAAAATTTATCTAAATCAGTTAATTTGCTATATCTTTCTAAAAACTTTTCTTTAAATTTTAACTTGAAATCAACCATAGAAATAAAGATTTTTTTATATTTATAAAGCTAATTAAAGAATGCGGTAGCCGAGAGTCGAACTCGG
>CAYIXF010000056.1:0-4247 GCA_964367265.1 Candidatus Woesearchaeota archaeon | reverse complement strand
TAAAAAATGAATTTAAAGATGCAAAAAAGGGTTACAGCATCACTTTTGGGTGTTGGTATGAAGAGAATATGGTTTGATCCTAATAGATTGGAAGAAATTAAAGAAGCTATAACAAAATCCGATTTAAGATCTTTAATAAAAGATAAAGCTATACAAATAAAGCATAAAAGAGGAATATCTAGTAGTAGAATTAAGAAAACTATTAAGCAAAAGAAAAAAGGTAGAAGAAAGGGAGAGGGATCTAGAAAGGGTAAAAGAACAGCTAGATTATCTAGTAAGAGAGAATGGATTTTAAATGTTAGATTACAAAGGAATTTTATCAATTATTTAAAGAATAAAAAAATTATATCTATAAAGGCCTATGGAATGTTGAGATCTAAGATTAAAGGGGGATTTTTTAGAAGTAAGAGGCATATTAAATTATTTTTAGAAGAACATAATCTGTTTATTAAACATGGCAAAGAATAAAAATTATACGGTTGCTTTGAGGAGAAAGAGAGAAGGTTTAACTAATTATAAAAAGAGATTAAACTTACTTAAATCAAATGACATTAGGCTAGTTATAAGAAAATCTTTGAATAACCTAAATATACAATTAATTCAGTTTAATCCAAATGGAGATAAAGTATTAGTTTCTGCAAATAGTAAAGAACTTAGCAAACATTTTGGATGGAAAGGTAGTTTTAATACAAGTGCTGCATATTTAACTGGATTTTTGGCTGGGTTAAGAGCTAAAAATAATAAAATAAGTAAAGCAGTTGTAGATTTCGGATTACAAAGTATAGGTTCTAAATTATATGCAGCTTTGAAAGGCATAGTAGATGCTGGCTTAAATATAAAACATTCAAAAGAGATATTTCCTAGTGAGGAAAGAATAAAAGGAGAACATATAGTTAAGTATGCACAAAAGCTAGATAAGGTTAATTATCAAAAATATTTTTCTAATTACATTAAAAATAATATTAAACCAGAGGATATACCTAAACATTTTGAGGAGGTAAAGAAAAACATATTAGCGAAATGGCAGAAATAGTTAGAAGTAGAAGGAGAGAGAAGCATCCTGGAGAGGATGAAAAAGCTATAGAAACAATACAAGAAGAGAAAAAAATAGAAGAAAAACAAGTAGAAAAAGTAGAAAAGGTAGTTGAACTAGAGGCTGTAGAAAAATGGCAGCCAAAAACAGAAATAGGTAGAAAAGTAAAAAATAATGAAATAACAAATATAAATGAGATTTTAGATAAAGGTATCCCTATTTTAGAATACCAAATTGTTGATAAATTATTACCTAATTTAGAATATGAATTGTTAAATATTGGCCAAAGTAAAGGAAAGTTTGGCGGAGGAAAGAAAAGTATTTGGAAGCAGACGCAAAAGAAAACTAAAGAAGGAAATAAACCGAAGTTTGCTACTATAGCTGTTATTGGAAATAAAAATGGTTATGTTGGTATAGGTTATGGTAAGGCAAAGGAGACTGTTCCTGCAAGAGAAAAGGCAGTTAAGAATGCAAAGTTAAACATAATTAAAATAAGTAGGGGATGTGGAGAGTGGGCTTGTAGTTGTAAAGAGCCGCACAGTATACCCTTTAAGGTCTATGGCAGATGTGGAAGTGTAAGAATTTATTTAAGCCCGGCTCCAAAAGGTACTGGATTAATTATAGAAGTTGAATCAAGAAAATTACTTGAATTTGCTGGTATAAAAGACGTATATTCAAAAACATTCGGGCAGACTAGGTCTAGATTAAATTTGATTAAGGCATGCTTTGAATCTTTAAAACGATTAGTTAATACGAAGGTGCAGGAAGATTATGTTAAAAAAAGTGGTACTATTGAGGGGGCAATATGAATAGAATAGCTGTTATACAAATAAGGGGGATAATAGGAACAAATAAAAAATTAATAGAAATTCTTAAAATGTTAAGATTATATAAAAAAAATAGTTGTTCTATAATTTCAGATAAACCTAACCATATAGGAATGTTAAACTTAATTAAGGATTACGTTACATGGGGGGAATTGGATAAAGAAACATTTAAACTTTTATTAGAAAAAAGAGGAAGAATTTATGGTAATAAAACATTAACACCAAGTTATTTAAAAGAAAAAATAAATCTTGATTTAAATGGATTTGTAGAAGATTTTATTAATTTTAAAAAAGAACTTAGAGATATTCCGGGATTAAAACAATTTTTTAGATTAAAACCGCCATTAAGTGGCTTTGAAAGGGGTGGAATAAAGAGGCCTTATAGTATAGGGGGAGCGCTTGGTTATAGGAGAGATGCTATTAACGGATTAATTAGGAGAATGGTATAATGGTAATTCATAAAAGAAGAAAATTTAGTAGGATGAGGGGAACAAGAACTCATAAATGGGGGGCTAAGAAAAGGCATAGAAAGTCAGGAAACAGGGGTGGATTTGGCATGGCTGGAAGTGGTAAGAGAGCTGCTCATAAAAAATTTAGCATACTTAAAAAATATGGCACTACTTATTTTGGAAAGCATGGATTTCATAGTATATCAAAAAGGGACGTAAGAACTGTTAATTTATCCTTTTTAGAAGAGAATTTAGATAAATTTGCAAAAAAAGAAAATGATTATTATGTTATAGACCTTAGTAAATCAAATTATGATAAAGTGTTAGGTAGTGGCAATATAACTAAAAAATTAAAAGTTATTTGTAAAGATTTTTCTAAAAGTTCAGAAGAGAAAATTAAGAAAATAGGTGGAGAAGTAGTAAGATGTTAAAAAATATTTTAGCAAATTTACCTGAAGTATCAAGTCCTTTACAAAAAAAATTATCTTTTAAAGAAAAATTAAAGTGGACACTAATGATGTTAGTTGCATTTTTTATCTTATCGGTTGTTCCACTATATGGCCTAGGAGAAAATTCTTTACAACAATTTGAACAACTTTCCATTATACTTGGAGCTAGTTTTGGAAGCATAATGAGTCTTGGTATTGGACCTATAGTTACAGCATCTATAGTTTTACAACTACTTACTGGTTCTGGTATACTTAAGTTAGATACAACAACAAAAGATGGAAGATTATATTTTCAAGGTTTGCAGAAATTACTTTCTATATTTTTTATAATATTTGAAGCAATAATTTATGTTTTTATGGGGGGTTTAAGGCCGCTTTCTACACTTTCTCCCGGGAGTTATTTCTTTTTTGAATGGATTTTAGTTGCGCAATTATTTTTAGGGGGATTAATGGTATTGTATATGGATGAAGTAACTAGTAAATGGGGTTTTGGTTCTGGTGTTAGCTTATTTATAGCAGCTGGTGTTTCTTCTGAAATAGTTATAAGAACATTCAGTCCTTTGACAAGTGCTGGGACATGGGCATTTGGTTCTGGACAAGCTCCTGTTGGTAAATTATTTGTATTTGTTACATCATTGTTAGCTGGTAATTTGCTTGAAGGAGCTAGAGCATTTTTTGCAATATTTTTTACTGTTGCTGTATTTTTTGTATCTGTTTACTTCCAAGCTATAAAAGTAGAGATTCCATTGAGTTTTGGTAGGATAAGAGGGCATGGGATAAGATGGCCTTTACAATTTTTATATACAAGCAATATTCCAGTTATATTAACTGCAGCATTAATAGCAAATATACAACTATGGGCAAGATTATTAGAGAGTTGGGGTTTTCCATTACTGGGAACATTTGCGGGGCAAGTTCCTGCAACTGGGTTAGTTGCGTGGTTATTTTCTCCAAATATAGTTGATAATGTTTTAATTGGGATATTTACTTTTAGTGATGTACTGAAGGCGTTAATTTATACATTATTTATGGTTGGGGGAGCTGTACTATTTTCTTGGTTTTGGGTACAGACAGCAGGAATGGATGCAAGAAGCCAAGCAAAGAAAATATTATCATCAGGATTACAAATTCCCGGCTTTAGGAGAGATGAAAGAATATTGGAAAGTTTATTAAGAAGGTATATAACACCATTAACTATTATGGGAGGAATAACAATAGGTGTATTAGCTGCAAGTGCAGATTTGACTGGAGCATTAGGAAGAGGAACAGGGATCTTGTTAGCTGTTATGATAGTTTATAGATTATATGAAGATATTGCAAAGCAACATATGGTTGATATGTATCCTGCATTAAGAAAGGTCATGGGTGGATAAAATGGCATTAGAAAATCTTTTTAATTCAACTTTTGGATGGAGTATAGAAATAAGCCCTATATTTGGACTTATATTTATTTCATTTATTTTAACGTTGTTAATTACATTGGTTTACA
>CAYIXF010000055.1:0-4262 GCA_964367265.1 Candidatus Woesearchaeota archaeon | reverse complement strand
AGTAACTATTAAAAGAATTAATTATTTATCATTTATAAAAGAGTGTTTTATTTATACAGTGGTTAATTGTAATAATTCTGTTAAAGAATTTAGTAGGAAATCTGGATTTACACTTAGTAGTTTTGATTTGCTATGGTAGCCCCTAGGTATTTCACCATTACCTGATATTGCTGCAGATAATATCCCTTGTGATTTAGCAGCCTCTACATCATGAGTTGTATCCCCACAATAAACTGCATTATATGTTTTCATCCTTTGTATTAAATTAAGCAATCCTTGTGATTTATCTATGATACTCCCAACAATTAATTCAAAATGTTGTTGAATTTGAAATTCAAATGATTCTGCAATTAGGTTTTCTTCAGGATGACTACTTAGGACTGCCATTCTTATTCTTCTATTATTTAATTTTTCTAAAACTTCTTTTACATCTGGATATATTTTCTGGGTAATTCCTGAGCTAACTACCTGGTTAAAATAAGTTCTATATAGCGTAGATAATTGTTCTGTGGTTCCTTCAATTCCTTGTTGGGCTAGGAATCTTGGTGCATTTCCAACTGCTTCTTCTAAAAAATGTGTGAATTCCATTCTTGGGATATTATTGGCTTCCAAGATACGCATATTGGCTTCATAAACTGGTTGTCTATCATCACTAATTACTCCGCTCCAATCAAAAATTATTGTTTCTATTTTGCTCATTTCTTAACCCAAGGATTTCTTTTAATTTTTCTCTATCAAAACCGAAGTAAACTTTATCATCAATTTTTATTACTGGTGTATTTGATTGACCTGATATTTCTTGCATTTCATTAAATTTTTCTTTATTATTTGAGACATCTACGATTTCAAAGTCTATATCGTTATATCTTAATAGGTTTCTTATCATATCAGAATAAGGATCGTTTGCGCTTGTGTATATTTTTATTATCATTTTTTCCAATCTTCTTGTGTGTATCTATTCTTTCCGTTTAAATGCCAAAAATGTGGATTGAGTTTTGAATTGCTTCCCTTTGGATATGTCTAAGTGTTCCTATTTCATATAAAAATTCTAAATCTTTACCTATATTCATTATTATCTTATTTTGCATAACAATAATTATTAAATATTATGGTTCCAGAGAAGTAGAGAAGTTTTATGGAATTTAAACCTTTATATTATGAGGATAAACTTGATGTTATAAACCATAATGGACATGTGGGAATTGTTACTTTGTGGACTAAATTAGGGGGTGATGATGGATATAGAAATAGGTTGAGAACTAGGTACCCACAATTATTTGAAAGTGATTCCCCGCTTGTTGCTATTACTAATTTGTATGGTCTTGGATTTCCTCAAATGCTAGCTAACTTACTTTATAATCCACAGATTGAAAGAATAGTTGTAACTGGTACAAATTTATTTAAAGCAGAAGAGATAATTTTTAATTATTTTTCTAAAGGTGTTGAGGCAGTAAAAAAGGGTAGTGTTGAGCAGTCAAGGGTTGTGGGAACTGAATTTGATATGGATCCGCAATTAAAGCCTGATCTTTTTACATTTAAACCTGATCTTCAGAGATTTGAAGTGTCTGATTTGGAGGGTATTCTTAATTATCTTTCTAAACCAAGAAAGAATAATCCAACTGAGCAAGATAGAGTAAAAATCGAGTTGATCATGCCAGAATTTAAGGATTATCCTTCTGATGTTATGAACCATAATGTTGTTGTAGCTACCCCAACAGAAGGTTGGATGGAAATTATGTATTTATTAGATAGATATGGTATTGATGTTGAGTTAGAGAAAGGGAAGAGAAGAACTTTATTTAATGTTGATGTTAGTGTTTTAAATCCTATTTTTGAAGATGAAGAAAGATTAAGATTGTTATCTTATGATCCTGATGAATTAAGAAATTATCAAAGAGAGATTTTGAATCCTAAATTAGGTGATCAAAATTATACTTATGGGAATAGACAAAGGAAGTATTTTGGTATTGATGCATTGGAAGTCATTGTTGAAAGGTTGAGAAAAGATCATGCTGATAGACATTGTTTGGTTTCATTATGGGATACTGGGAAAGATTTATTATCAAAAGCAGGAGATTCTTCTTCGCCTTGTTTTAGTGATGCATATTTTGTTAATGTTAATGGTAAACTAATAATGACTGCAAGCTTTAGAACACATAATGCTGTATCTGCTTGGTTGTCTAATTTATATGGTATGATGGCTATTCAGGAATTTGTTGCTGAAAGAGCTGAGATGGAACCTGGTAGAATAAATGTTAGGAGTAGATGGTTAAGTATAGATCCAGATAATGCTAAAACTGTCTCTGCATTAAATTTAGTTAAAGATAATAGAAAAATTAAATTGGATGTTAATGATCCTAGAGGTTTTTTTGTAGTTGATGTTGAGGGGCAAGAGATTGTATGTAGACATTTTGAGGGAAGTGTTCAATTGGAAGAGTTTCGAGGAAAGAATGCTAAGTCTATTAAAAATCAATTAAGGCAAGCTTCTGCAATATCTAATCCTGATCATGCTATGTGGGTTGGTTATGAATTAGCAAGAGCGCAGCAGAAACTTTATGGTGAAGAATTGGGAGAATTATAAGTGATTATATATTTTCTATTTAAATAATATTTATATATTGTCTAATTTTTTTGAAATTAGATGGTAATGCAGAAAGTAAAGGCAGTTGGATTTGATTTGGATGGGACTCTATATAAATCAACTCCTGAGATGGATGATAGAATTAGAGTTGGATTTGCTTGGATTATAGCAAGAGATTATCCAGATCAGTTTCCTTCAGTTGAAAAGGCTAGAGAATATTTTGAGGGAAGATATAGTGAATTACAAAGTGGTACCGCTGTATTAAGAGAATTAGGATATGAATCTGAAACTGCAGATCAAATTAGGGATTCTTGTTTGGTAAATGCTGATACGTTGGATTTATTGCGTACTGATAGAGATCTAGCTGCTTTGATACATAATATTCAGCATATGTATGTGACTTATTTGTTGACTTCTAGTCCTAGGGAACTAGGAATACAGAAATTAGAAAGATTGGGAATCGATTCTAGATTTTTTGAATATGCATTTTATGGTGATACATTTAATGGTAGTAAGTCAAGTGGTGAAGCTTTTAAATATGTTTTATCTGTTGTAGGTTTTACTCCAGGTAAACATATCTATATAGGAGATAGAAGAAAATCTGATATATTACCTGCTAAGAAATTAGGTATGGGTACTATTGCAGTTTGGTCTGAGATTCCTGAAGCAGATTTTTCTGTTCCTACGATATATGATATAGAGGATTTACTACTATGAGTAATGAGAGTTGTGTTTCAATTGAAATATTAAAAGAGATACCCCTTGAAGGTGAAGGCGAAGGTGATACTTTAGTGAGTAGATTAAGGAAAGTTTCTTTAAGAGGGTTTCCTGACGTAAAAATATATGAAAATGCTAGTTTTGAAGTTTTAAGATTAAACTCTGAAGAGATTAGAAGAAAATTACACAGACCAGAAGTTAATGTTTATCAGACTCATCTGGATAGGATTAGTGTTTTATTTGATTTGTTTAAAGAAAAAGGTATTAATATATTGAATTTAGAAAATGCTTATGATTTTTATGCTACATCCAAATCAGGTGAGGTGACTACTTGGACTATGCTGCTACCAATTGTTGAACATGTTAAAATCCCTAGAACCTCTAGCGGGGCTGTTGATTATAAGCCTTTAATGGGAGAATTATTGCAAAAAAGAATGCAAGAAGTTGGGGCTACCCTAGTTCCTGAACTTGATGGTTTTATGCATTCAAGAGAAGATGGGGTATATAACTTAATTAATGATGGATCGCAAAGAGTTCATTTTGGATTCTTGAATGGTGGAATTAAAGTATTAAGAATCAAAGGAATGACTCCTGGTTTTCCTTATTATGCTGCGCCACAGCCTTATTCTAATGTAAATTTACTTCCCAAAGAAGATATAGATCTACCAGAAACTAAAGTTCATATAATAACTGCTCCTTACCATAAGGACCTATATAGGTTATTTCCCTCTGGTGGAATTATGTCGGGTGTAGTTAGACCTGATAAAAAATTAGTTGACTAAATTGATATTATATTTACAACTATATCCCTTTCTCTAGGATCGTCTAACTCGATAAATATAGGAGATTGCCATTTACCTAATTGCAGTTTATTATCTTTTCTCTGATTTTTTCATCTTTTGGATAAATTGGCCAATCCATTATTTTACTCCTGTACTACCAAGGCCATTTTCACTTCTCTCAG
>CAYIXF010000054.1:0-4305 GCA_964367265.1 Candidatus Woesearchaeota archaeon | reverse complement strand
ACTTTAACTTTATACTCTCTTTAATGTATGGCAGATGATTTGGAAAGTAGAATAGAATTGCCTATGGGCATGGGAATATCTAACAAACTTAAACTTTATTATATAATAACCTCAACTTTGTTGAAAGAAATTTTTGAATCTCCTCTTAAATCTAGCTATTTTACTATAGAGAACAATTACTTAGTTGTTTCTAGAAAATAAAACTAAAAGTTTTAAGCAGTTCTTAAAAGATAAATTTATAACCTTTTCTAGAACAATTATATCATGTTAGAATCTGGTGGGATTGGAATTATAGTAAAAAGACCTTTAGAAAAATTAGTTAAATTAGATCCTCTTTGGTTATTAAAAAGAGGGGAGATTTTAGCAGCAGAATTAGCCCAAGAACATAAATTATTATTCACCCAAAGAGACGTTCTTAATTACGTGAGGGAGCATAATTTAGGAAACAAATTAGAAAAAATTTATACTGACTTAATTTTTGGAACTTTTAGAGATTATATTTATCCAGATTCTTTGTTTTATTTATCTTTATTAAATGATGGGTCTTTGAGTTGTAAAGATGTTGAAAGTTACAAATCTTTTACAGAAGAAAATTATCCTAATATAGCGATTCATGTATCAGAAAAAGGCAAAACCCTAAATTTTGTCTATTTTTGTCGAGAAGCTTTTAAAAAACTAAATAAAACAATTTTAATTGACGAAGAAATTGAAAACCACCTTATCGATTTAGACATAAGTTTTTGGTTGCATGATTCGTCGCCTGGCGATTAAAACCTTTAAGCAATTCTTAAACAATATAAAATAAAAAAAAAGAAAAAATTAGGCTTGCATAGCCATACCTTGTTTTTTAAATAGGAAAAATAATCCGTATAATGCAGATACACCAACCAAGATGTAAACTATACGCGCTGCAACTGATCCAACACCAAAAATAGTGTCTACTAAATTAAAGTTTAATGCTCCCACTAAACCCCAATTTACCCCACCAATAACAACTAGAATTGATGCTATCCATTCTAAAGCGTTTTTTGGCATTAACTACACCTCCATTAATTTATATTTTTAATATGTTATTCTTATATATAAATTTAGTGCTTATATATTTTAAGCAATGCTAAGAGATAGTTTTATAATATTTTCGATAGTAATAAATAATATGTTAGAAAAATTAGTTGCTGTACTTGATGGAGAGATTGTTAGCTTACGTGCCTCAGACCCTATAGGTGGTAAAGAAGGGGATGTAAATATAAGATATTCTTTACCAGAGCACCTTAGTGGCGTTACGAGAATAGACATGTTTCCAGCTCAAGCATTAAGATTTAAGGACATTATTATACAAGAAGGAACCAAAGTTAAATTAGCAATCTTTGACGATTCACATAGAACAACTTTAGCTGTTTTAAAAAAAGGAGAATATGAAAGGTTTAATAATGAACCTATATTAAGCTCTGATAGAATATCTCAAAAATTATCTGTTTATAGATTTTTAACTGGAAATGAATATAATCTTTAATCTGTGTTAAAATCTTCTTTTGAGTACAATCTCTAAAAATCACTAGTATTATTTATTAAAAATAAGTTTTGCTGTTAGTCCGGTTCTTAAAATATATAAGCAAAGATAAAACACAATGATTCTACTACTTCTATTGCGTTTTTTAGCCATTTTTTGATGAAAACACAATGTATTTAAGCAAGTATTGCGTTTTTTGTGATATGGAAAAAGAAGAGGTACAAAATAATACAGTTGAACCTAGGGCAAAAAGAGAAAATAAAGTAAATAAATATTATCTTGGTTTAGAAGAACTTAATAAAATAATTGATGCAGCTGAAAGTTTGCGCGATAGGGTTATACTAAAAGTCTTGATTAGAACAGGTATGAGAAGATTCGAACTTTGCAATCTATTAGTTAAAGATGTAAATTTTGATAATAAGAACGTTTTTATTGAGCACTCAAAAGGTGATAAACAAAGAACTGTTCCGGTTGATGATGATACCTTGCAAGATGTTAAGTTCTACTTAAATGGAAGAAGATATGGCAAGTTAATCCAGAGTAATAACAAAGAAAATGATGGAATTGATGAATCTAGGATTAATGTAATTGTAAGCAAAACAGCTCAAAAAGCAGGAATAAAAAACCCAGACCCTACCAAAAAACATCTTAATCCTCACATATTTAGGCATAGCTTTATTAGAAATATGATTAAGTTAGGACTACCCCAAAGCTATGTGCAAGAAATCGCAGGCCATGAAGATATTAGGACCACAATAAGAATGTATGGAAAACCTGGTGAAAGGGATGTTAATGAATTATACCAAGAGAAAATAAAAGGATTCTATAAAAAATGAATAAAGGCATTAATAGAAGTTTAAGAAAAAAAGTCTTAGAAAGAGATGGTTTCTTTTGTCAAAAATGTTATTTAGAAGATAAAACAGGAAAATTACTACAAATTCATCATATCTTACCTGTCTACAAAAAAGGTAGTGGTGAAATAAGTAACTTAATTACTTTATGCAAAGATTGCTATTACTATACCCCAAATAAGAAAACAGATTTCGAAGAATATATGAAAGAGCAATGCACCGGAACAATGACATTATTAATTAAAGCAATAAATAAAGCTAGAAATGAATACTCAGAAATTTTTGATAATGTTCAAAATAAGTTGAGTTAAAATATCTTTAACGTAAGTTATAAGAATGTTTTTAGTTTTTAATTTCTTTTCTGAGAGTTAACTTATGTTTTTGAACCTCAACCTTTAGTTCATCCCCCTCTTTTAATTCAGCATTCCTAACGTACTCTGCTGGTATATTAACTAGGTATTTATAATAATATTTATTCTTGTAATTTCTAGATAATCTTTTTTGTAATTTCATTAATTATTAGTTATTTTTAATCTTTATAAACTTTTAGGAACCGAAAGATTTATATACTTTAGGCTCCTAATAATATAATGGTCGAATTAGACATTTGTCCAAGATGTAATAAAAAACCTTATAGGGTAACTACGGGTGTTTGTCATAATTGCTATAGAAAATATATTTGGAAGAGGGAGAAAAGAGAATGTAAGGAATGCAAACAAGTTAAATATATTCAAGCTTGGGATTATTGTGGTCCTTGTTATAATCATATTTTCGGATATATAGAGAATATTAGAATGTATAATTATAAAAAATCTCATAATATAGATTTAGAAACTTATCGTAAAATAACAAGATTATGCGTTATTTGTCAATTTGATAAAACTGTAGATTTGCATCATTTGGATGAAAATCATAAGAATAACTCGGAAACTAATCTTGTTGGGCTATGTCCTAATCATCATAAAATGGCTCATACCCGAAGATATAAAGAAGAGATATCCAACGCTTTAAAGGAGAAAGGTTTTAATATCTTAATATAATTAAAATAAGCAATAAAGGAAGTAATGAAATGAAAAATTTAGAATTAAGTAGACCACTTGCAATAATTGATCTCGAGACTACTGGAATTAATAGACAAGAAGATCGTATTGTTGAAATATGTATTATAAAAGTATCACCAAATGGGAAAGAAGAAATTCTAGAATCGCTTGTAAATCCAGAAGTTTCAATTCCGATTATTGCTACACAATTTCATGGAATAAAGGATGTTGATGTTAAAGAAAAACCAACCTTCAAAGAGTTAGCTTTAGAAATACTCAACTTTATAGATAATTGTGACTTATGCGGATTTAATATTGTTGGATTTGATCTTTATTTTCTTGAATCAGAATTTAAAAGAGCAGGTGTTAATTATTCAGCAGAGGGTAGAAAAGTTATCGATGTTATGAAAATATACCATAAGCTAGAACCAAGAGATTTAAATTCAGCTCATTTAAAATATTGTGGAAAACCTTTAGAAAATACTCATAGAGCTCATTCAGACGCTAAAGCAACCATCAATGTTCTCGAAGCTCAGTTAGAAAAAAATAATCATTTACCTTCTAATGTATCTGAACTTCATGAATATTGTAATCCAAAGGATATTTCGTGGATCGATAATGAAGGAAAAATAATATGGGACAATAGTGAATCTACGATAGGTTTCGGAAAACATAAAGGAAAAACTCTCAACTATATGCAAAAAAATGAGTTAAGTTATCTACAATGGATGATGGATAGTGATTTTTCTATTGAAGTTAAAACTATTGTAAAAAATGCAATGAATGGAGAATTCCCCATAAAATGAAAACAACACATAGAATAATATCTGGAGATTCTCTAAAAGTTTTAGGAACAATTCCAGATAATTCAATTGATTTAGTTTTTGCTGATCCTCCTTATAAT
>CAYIXF010000053.1:0-4400 GCA_964367265.1 Candidatus Woesearchaeota archaeon | reverse complement strand
GCAATTTTTTCTTTTTGTTCAAGATTTACAGAAATTTCTAAACCATAACTTGTTGATTTTATAAAAAGTATCTTCTCTTTAATCAATTCTTTAACCATATCTTTTACCCTGCCTCTTAAATCACTTTGAAATCCTTTTGGTAAATTATCTATTGACGTATGGCTATGTTTAAATTTTCCCAAACGTGTCAGCTTATACAAAATCTTACCTTTTATCTCTTCATCGGTCCACATAAAAGTCCACCTAAAAAGACGTTGATAGTAATATTTATATACATTTCTATATTTATATATAAAATGAGAGAAAAATCATTACTACTGCAATTTCAGGGAGACAATCCCATACTTAGAATTATAGATTTTATGCTGGAGAATAAAGGATTGGATTTAACAAAAGGTGATATAGTGAAGGGAGCCAATGTCTCTAGAGCAGCCTTATTTAAGTACTGGAAGGAAATTGAAAGATTTGGGTTAGTAAAAGAGACAAGGAGATTTGGAAAAACAAAACTATATATTCTTAATTCAGAAAATAAGATAGTTAAAAGATTGATGGATTTAGAATTAGAGTTGATAAAAAATGCTATGGATAAAGAATATAGCAAATCCCATAAATTAAAACAATTGAGTTATTAATTCGTGTGGGATTATAAAAATAATCTACTTCGTCTAATATACCTTATACGAACATTTAAAGAAAATCGTTGTTTATGGGCCTTATAAACGTGTTTTATAAAAGATAATAAGTTTTAATCTTTACTTAAAAGGTTTAAGCGGTTAATTAATTGCTACTGAGAGCGTTTGGAACTTTTGTGGCCAACTAACATCTACGGGAACAATATAATCGTCTTTGCTATATTTTATATCTTTCTCCTTGGCTAGCCCCATTACTTGTTTTTCATCTCTATAAAATTCATTTGTTGTATATCCGAAATCAGTACAGCCTAAATCATTAAAATCTATTGGCTTACGTTCGTATATAATAGTTGGTTCTTTTTTTATAATATCTTTTAATTTATTTTTCCTGTATATTACCTGGGCAAGTATGTGTAATAAAGTATCATTTGACCATGGTTCTAATATTAAAATGTTTTTTATTTGGTATTCTGGTTTACTCAATAAAGTAACAATAAAACGATCACGTATGTCTATACCCTTCTTTTTATTGTAATATATCAAATAAAACCAATCACGTAAATATATACGATTTTCTTTTGCTTCTCTTTCATCGATCATAGCCCCTACACTGGCTCTATCTTTTATTAACAATAGATTACTATCAATATCTTCTATGCTTTCTGCTGTTTCTATTAAATTTTCTAATTTACCTAACATTTTACCACTAATAAATGATTATGTTTAATATATAAACCTTTTTATTTTGTTAGAATGCGTTTTTTATTAGTATTTCTTCTAACTTTAGTTCATTTTCTATTTCTCTGAATTTCTGTTTTAAGTAAGCGATATCGTTTGTATAGTCAAGCATAAGTTCTAAAAATGCTGTAATTCTGGTTAATATGGTATAAAGTCTATTCTTATTTTCTCCTACATCTAAACCATTTTTTGGTTTTGGTAATGAATTTCTTATAGAAAGTGTTAATTTACCGGCTCTTTCTATTTCATTACGCAATGCATTTGGGAATGCTATATAAGTTTTTAAGTGTCTACACTCTTCTATTTGTCCTTCTAATTGTTCAATTAATACTTTAGACTTCTTATATACTAGTATATCTTCTCTTGCTAGTTCTATTGATCTTTTTATATCTGCTGAAACCATCAATATTAGACAAATATAATGATATATTAAAGTTTTGATTTATAGGATAAGGTTAATAAATAAGTACATCTTTGTTTTATTAATGGTTTGGTGGCTATTTAAAAAAGAGGATCATTCTAAAAGATTAAAAGATTTGCATATTAATTTAGATACGTCTTTTTCTCATATTAAAGGTGATATGGGGGCTATAAAAGAGTGGATAGATCACTTTAAAGATAAGCATGAAGTACATGAAAATAAGCTAAAAAGCATCGAAGATAGGCTTAAAATTATAGAAGGCAGTGTTCAAGGTTTGGATTCTAGTGTTCAAGCGTTCATGAACGTTCAAGCATCAAAATTAATAGACGTTAAAAATGATGAAAAAGATGTTATTGACCGTTCACACATGTTCACACATGTTCACACAGATGAACGTTCAAGTGATATGTTCACACGTGTTCAAGATGTTAAAAATTTAACAAAAAGTCTAACTCCTGCGCAAAAGAGAGTGTTAGCTGTGCTTACATACTCTGGTGGGCCTGTTGGGTATGAAGAAATAGCTAAAAAGTTAGAGATCGCGGAGGTTACTGCAAGAAGGCATATCAATGATATTTTAAGGGCTGGGGTAAAAGTAGATAAGAGAGTGAGTGGTAGAAATAGAAAGAAGATGTTTTCTTTAGACAAGAAGATAAAAGGTATAATAATAAAGAGAAAGTGAGGGTTAGATCAATGTTGCCTGTGATGAATCAATTTGATAATACATATTTATAAGTGCTTGTTTTAGGTTTAAAGCCTTAAAATCGTTATTTATACCAAGAATTAATATTTTATTGTTTATTTTAGTTTTTATTATTGGTGCACCTTTTCTTAATAGATTTGTTATGTGTGTTCTTATACATCCTGTTGATAATTTTAGATAGTGAGAGATAATATTGTATGTTACGGTATGTTTTTCTTCTTCTTGTTGGTATATTGTTAAGAAAATAAGAAATTCTTGTTTTGTTAATCTATTAAAAACAGCTTCTATGTCACTTTTTATATCAATTTTATGTTTAGGAATGTGTTTATGTGTTTGCATAAATGTTTGCATATTTGCATAGACCCCATCATTTCTAGTGGAACTCATGTTTTTATCGTCTAAAATAGGCTTTAAAACACTATTTTCACTTAAAATATTAATCTTTTCTTTTAAATAGTTTATTTCATTATTCTTAGAATTAATAACATCTTTTAATAACTTTATTTCATTTTCTAAGTTATTTATAGCTTCTTTTACTTTAGAAAAAGATGATTTAACCTTTTCTTTGAATTCTAAGTCTTTTTCACCCATTTTTAAATTTTAATTAAATCTTATGTTAATTTTATGTTTAAATTTTGTGCTTATGTGTTTAGATTATACTTTAATATAAAGATATATGTATGTTGAAAATAATTATTGTAAGAATAGTAATTTATTTCGTCACTTTTTATTTAGAACTTTATTTTTAACTCTTTAGTTATGTCTCAATGAATTATACATATCATAATTTATAATATTTTTTAATATATGATAGATATTGAAAATATATATAAACAAATTTGCTTTTTCTTTATTTTGGGAAAAAGATGGTGAACTCACAACTAAATATTTTAAAAATAATGAAAAAAGAAAAGGTTGGTTGGGAAAAGGCTTTACAGCGTGAAAAGGAAAGAAAAACGTTAAAGGAATTCTTTGGTTAGCTAATATAATTTTGTGGCTTTGTTTGTGTTTCTACTCGTGGTAAGCGTAAATGCGGTGGTAAATTGATTTCTTGTGACAATTCTAGGGCTTTTATATTGCATCTAAGCAGTATTGTATTAAACAATTGTTGCATTATTTTTGGCTCTATTGTTTTGTTCTTTTTCCATGATTTAACTATGCCTTTTATTAATTTTGGGTCTTCTAGATAAAGGATATGACCGCCTATTACTATGCTTCCTGCCTTTGGTTCGTATTTGATATCAAATTCAAAGTTAAATTTAACTATATCTTCTGATTTATGTATTTGTAGCTTTTCTTGGGATACTTCCATGATCTTAAGGTTTGTAGAAATATTGATCTTATCTTTGACTTCTTTTTTTTCTGCTATTATTTTATCTATGTTAAAACCGACTATTGGCATGTTTAGGATTATAGCGTTTTGTATTTAAATGTTTCTAATAAGCTTTTAGAAAAAGCTTAAGCAAAACTGCATTATATTGTTTTATAGGCTTCGTAAGCCTTATCTGTTAGAGTCCATCTCTTTCTATTAATATAACTTTTTCCTGTTTTAGATTTGCTTATTGATGTTACTAAGCCTTTTTGTTTTAATTCAAAGAGTAAGTTTAAAACTAATTCGTTATCTCTTGCTATTTCTTTTGCTATTGCATTTGCAAATATGGCTTTTGGATTGTTTTCATATAATGTGAATAAAATATCTTCTTGTATCTTATCTATAACCCTTTGTGACAACTTAGACATATAATCTTTAATTTATATGAAAATATAAACTTTATGATTTTTGCGGTTAACCTAATATAATATATAAAAACCTTTAAAAGTAATAAATTGTTTTATTATTAATGGATTTTAAAAAAGAGATTGAAAGTATAATAAGAAAGCAGTTAAGGGATGTTATTATAAATTTAGA
>CAYIXF010000052.1:0-4498 GCA_964367265.1 Candidatus Woesearchaeota archaeon | reverse complement strand
TGCTTCCGTATCTATAAACAGTTATTCCCTTGAGACCCATCCTATATGCATCTGTGTAGGCTTTTTTTACATCTTCTACTGTTGCAGTAAATGGCATGTTTATTGTTTTACTTACTGCATTGTCTGTATGATCTTGGAATGCTGCTTGCATCTTCACATGATCTTCTACGCTAATATCATAAGATGTTTTAAATATTCTTTTAAGCGATTCTGGTACATTTGATTCTGGGAATATTTTAAGTAATTCTTCAATTCTTTTAACTGTACTTTTTAATCCTTGTAAAGTTCTTTCTTCTTCTCTACTTTTATTTCCTTTTAAATCTAAATAATCTACTTGTGTTTTAATTTGTTTTAATCTATCACCCCAATATAAAGAGCCCGATAAGCTTGTAAGCTCTAGAAATTCTTGTGTATATACACCTTCTTTTTTTGCAACTTCTTCTAATAATTTAATTGTATATTGTAAACTGTCTCCCCCCCTTATATTTTTGATATACGATAATGCAAAGAATGGTTCAATACCACTTGCTACATCGAAGAGCATACTAATTGTTCCTGTTGGTGCTATTGTTGTTCTTTGTACATTTCTTACTCTATCTTCGAGATTACCATTATCATAAACACTTGCTGGAAATGCTGGAAATACTCCTTTTTCTTTTGCTAATTCTACTGAATATTCTTTTGCTTTATCTGTTATAAATTTCATTACCTTTTTTCCTAAATCATATGCTTCTTGTGAATCATAAGGTATAGATAATTTAGCAAGCATATCAGCCCAACCCATTACCCCTAGCCCAATTCTTCTATGTGCTAAGACTGTTTTTTGTATTTGTTTTATTGGCCCTTTATTAGCATCGTTTACATTATCCATAAATCTTACAACAGGATTTAATACCCTATCAATTCTATCATAATCTGCAATCTTTTTTCCATTTTCATCTTTTACCATAATTGCTAAGTTTAGAGAGCCAAGATTGCATGCATCAAATGGATGCAATGGTTGTTCACCACATGGGTTTGTTGCTTCGATAGGTCCAAGTTTTGGTAAAGGATTATCTTTATTTATATTGTCTAAGAAAATAATGCCAGGATCAGCTGTTCTCCAAGCTAATTCTGCTATAACATCCATTACCTTACCTGCATGCAATTGTATTTTACTATCTTTTATCCTGCCAATTATATTATTTTTATAACTGTCTATTACATCTATGCCATTATCTGCTATTATTAATGAAGGGGGTGTTGGTTTTACTCCAACCTCGCTTCCTCCTGCTTTATTCTTTTCAATATTTTCTCTTATATTTTTTAATTCATTTTCAGTAAATAGTTTGTTATTAAATATTAAATCATAATATTCTCCCTTTAGCGCTGCTTCCATAAAATCTTTAGTTACGCCTACAGAGATATTGAAATTTGTTATTTCACCTTTCTCTGTTTTTGAATATATAAAATCAAGAATATCTGGGTGTGTTATATCAAGGATACCCATATTTGCTCCTCTTCTATTACCAGAGTTTATTATTTCTGTTTCTCTATCAAATTGCCTTATGAAAGATACTGG
The DNA here is from genome assembly GCA_964367265.1 of Candidatus Woesearchaeota archaeon. Lineage (GTDB taxonomy): Archaea > Nanobdellota > Nanobdellia > SCGC-AAA011-G17 > JAFCDX01 > CAYIXF01. The sequence goes on along the minus strand of CAYIXF010000052.1, from coordinate 2,937 downwards.
ACCAGATGCTACCCCTTTAGATGTTTTAACATACGTTCCTCTAGGTCTTATACTTGAAAAATTATAACCAGTACCACCACCATTTTTATGAATTATTGCAGCCCATTTTACTGATTCATAAATATCTTCTAAACTATCTCCAGTAGGTAAAACATAACAGTTAAATAATCCTTTGATATCTGTACCAGCATTTGTCCATATCCTTCCTGCAGGACAAAATTCTTTATTTGATATCATTTTATAAAATTCTTCTGTTAATTTTTCTATTTCACTTTTATTTTTACCATACTTTTTTTCAACTTCAGCCATTGTTTTAGCCATTCTATAAATAGCTAATTTGGGTGTTTCAATTATTTTTCCTTCATTATCTCTTGCTAGATATTTTCTTATCATTGTAAATTCAGTATTTTCTGAAATTCTTTCATCAAAATTATCTTCTTGAATATATTTTGGTAAAGTTTGATTAGCTAAAATACCTTCTAAAACCGATTTATGTTGTGTTGAAATTTGTGAATATTTCATTTTATCCTGTTGAACCAAACCCCCCCCTTGTTTTTTTATTTGTTGTATTAGTTTCTTCCCATTCTACTTTTTCTATTTTTGTAAAAACACCTTGACCGATTCTTTCTCCCTTTTTAATTGTAATTGATTTATCTCTAAAATTATATACATTTAATCCTAATTCATCTTTTGGGCCACAATAATCTTGATCAATAATACCAACAGAATTAGCTAAAAATAATCCGTGTTTTTTGGGAGTAGAACTTCTAGCGTATAATTTTAATGCGTAACCTTCTGGAATTTCGACTATTACATTAGCTGGAATTATTTTAATTTCACCTGGATTAATTGTTGTATCTATTCTTGCATATAAATCAAATCCTACAGAACCTTCTGTAGCATAAACTGGTAAAGGCAACTCCTTATCTAATCTTTTTATTTTCACCTTCATTTTTTCTTCTAAACTCATTTTTTTAATATTTTTTTAACCTCTTTTTCAAATTGTGTTAAATCTGTAAATGCTCTATAAACCGATGCAAATCTTATGTAAGCTACATTATCTAATCTTTGTAGCTCTTTCATTACTTCTTCGCCAATAATATTACTTTTTATTTCTGTTGATTTTAATGATCTTAATTTTGCTTCTATTTTATTTACAATATTATCTATTTTTTCTATTGCGATTGGTCTTTTTTCACAAGCTTTTAATAAACCCCTTTTCAGCTTTTCCCTGTCAAACTCTTCTCTTGTACTATCCTTTTTTATTATGTATAAAGGAGCTAACTCAAATCTTTCGTATGTTGTGAACCTCTTTTTACATCTTAAACATTCTCTCCTTCTTCTTGTTATTGCTTCGCTTTCTCTTGAATCTAATACTTTGGTATCTTTATGGCTGCAATATGGACATTTGATTTTATTACCACCCGATTAATACTATATATAGTATCCAGTCTATGTTATAACTACTACATATAGTATATTATATTTATATAGTTTTCTGTGGTGTAATATCTATATTTTAAGCTTTTGTACTTCTACCCCACTTCTCCCAAATAAATTAACATCAAAGTCTGAGGGATATTCTCCAAAATAAACTAATCTTTTAATCCCTGTATTAATTAGTCCTTTAGCGCAGTTATTACAAGGATAGTCAGTTATATACAAGGTTCCATCTTTAATAGAAACTCCATGTAATGCTGCTTGATTTTTTATATTGTCTTCTGCATGAACGCATACACATTTATCTAAAGATTCACCTTTACGTATATCTGGATTATTACATCTTTCACAACCACCTTCGTTGCAATTTATTTGACCTCTTGCTGCACCATTATAACCCATAACTAAAGGTACGTCATCTTTAACTAATACAGCACCAACATGTCTTTTAATACAATCACTTCGAGTAGAAGCTAATTTAGCAAATCCCATATAATAAACATCTAATCTATATTTTTTTGCAGCAATAAGTGCTTCATCAAATTTTCTATGAAGTTGTCTTATATTTTTATTGTTAACAATTTCAAAATCTGCAAGTTCCATACATTTTGAAAGTTGTTGGCCACTTTCTGGTTGCCTTTCACCTAAAGATCTTTTATCTAATTTTAGAAATTTGCTATAAGTTAATGTACCAGGTGAAATTTTATCTCTTTTTAATATTCTTTTGTATCTTTCTTTTGAATTAGCATCAATACTAATTAAATAAAATATTTGTAAATCTTCCTCTAGATATTTCTTTGTAAATCTTCTTAAAACTTCTATTTCTGCAGGATTTCTTATAGAATCTATAATAACTTTTTTTGAATTTTTATTAACAATATCATAATAAACTCCTGCTGCTAAATAGCTATTACCATGTTTTACTCTTAATTCATTTCCCATAGCAACTAAATTGTCAACAGTTTTTTCTAAACCTCTTTTTTCTGCCTCTTCTCTTATAATACTTGCTAAAGAATAAGAAGTATAACCAAGCTGTTTTGCATGTTCAACTAAAAAACTTTTTCCAGAACCATTTGTACCTGTTAATCCTATTATCATTGGAAAGTTGTAAAGTTTATCTTATTTATAAATATATTAGTAACAATATCCTTTATTTTTCATAATATAACATAGAATAGTTAAATTTAAGAATAACTTTATTATTAAGTTTATATGGATAATTATATAGAAATAAGGGGTGTTACTAAGAGGTTTAAAGATAAGCTTGTTCTTGATGATATTTCTTTGGTAGTACCTAAAGGTAAGATATTTGGAATTATTGGGCAAAATGGATCTGGAAAGACTACTTTGCTTAATATGCTGATTGGATTTCTTAAGCCAAACAAAGGGAATATATTATTTCAAGGAATAGATACATTTAAGGATATGAAGGATATAGAAATCCATTTTGGATTTGCAACACAAGAAGATGCATTCTATTATCATTTAACTGTAGAA
>CAYIXF010000051.1:2364-4637 GCA_964367265.1 Candidatus Woesearchaeota archaeon | reverse complement strand
ATACTTATCTATACTATAATAAATATTTTAAACAATAAGCATTAATAATTTGTTTAACTTTATATATTTATTAAAATGCATTAGAAACATTTAAAAAAATTACTAAACTTTAAATTGCATGTTCATTGACCCACATGTTCACTGTAGAGATGGCAAGCAAGCTTATAAGGAAACTATAGCTCATGCTCTTTCTGTTGCTGAAAGGGGAGGATTTACAGCAATTTTTGATATGCCTAATACAGACCCGCCAGTGACAAGAAGAGAGCATGTTATTGAACGTTTAAGCCTAGCACACGAGGTTGATTCTAATGTCTTTTATGGTATTCATATTGCATTAACTGCTGATAAAGAACAAATTAAGGAAGCTGTTGATACATACAATAATTTCCAAGAAGTTATTGGTTTTAAGCTCTATGCTGGTCATTCAGTTGGAAATGTGGGAGTAATTGAAGAAGAAAGTCAACAACAAGTCTATTATGCTTTAAAAGAATTTGGGTATAAAGGTATTGTTGTATTGCATTGCGAGAAAGATAGCTTACTCAAGCCAGAACTATGGGACCCTAACAATCCTATTACACATGCTTATGCTAGATCACCAGAAGCTGAAATTGAGTCTGTAAGAGACCAAATTAATTTTTCTATTGATGCTAAGTTTAATGGAATTGTTCATATTGCGCATATTTCTGTTCCAGAAGCAGTTGATGTTGTACAGAGAGCAAAAAATAAAATTAAGATTACTTGCGGAGTAACACCCCATCATTTAATCTTTAATTTACATAAAATGGAAGAACCTAATGGTTTGTTATATAAGATAAACCCGCCATTAAGATCTGAATCCATGCGCATTACCATGCTTGAATACCTTGATAAAGGTAAGATAGACTGGGTAGAAACAGATCATGCACCACATACGCTTGAGGAAAAACTTAATATTCCCTATATGTCTGGAATTCCTGGATTACAATTTTATCCAAAATTTATTACCTGGCTACAAAAAACATTAGGATTTACTAGCCAAAAAATCCAAAATATAACATTTAATAACATAAAACGCGCCTATAACATAAATTTACAACCAAGGCAAACAAAATTATATGTACAAGCAATTAATGAATTAGGGAAAGAATATCAGTTTGATCCATTTAAAGACTTTAGTACATCTTAGATAGTTCTTGGTTAATTTTAGGAATACAATACATATCTCTAACAACCGCAGTAGCCATACCAACAAGACTTACTCCATTGTCAAGCAATTCTTTTACTTTACGTACAGAATCAACTCCCCCAGTCGCAATAATAGGAATACCTGTTGGTGCAATTAATCTCGTCATTTCAAGAGTTCTTGGATAAAGTGCAGGTCCACTAAGTCCTCCACCACCAATTGAAATTGCATACACTGGTAAATTAATATCTTCACATTTCTTGAAACTAGTGTTACCAAGATTCACGTATGTTTTTGGAAATACTTTTAATAATTTACAAAGTTCTAAAAGATCTTTATCTGTTGCATCCGGAGAAAACTTAGCACCAATTATAGTACTTGTCCTTTCACGCATATAATTTAATAGATCTACAAGTAGTTCTGGATGTTTTGTCATGCTTTGCCCTTCTGGCGTATTAGGACAACTAACATTTATCTCGTAATAAAATTGACAGTTAACTTTTGTAGAAAGATAATTATCCAAAAGATCAAAGTTATATTTATATTCAGCAAGAGAATCTCCCCCAATACTTAAACCAATAGGTCTATTATGAGAGAAAATATTTGAATGTTCAAGTTCTTTAATTTTAGCTTCAACTCCACGTCTTGGCAAACCCATTGCATTAATAAGACAATCATAACCATTTACTCTTATTTCTCTTAAACGAGGTCTTTTATTTCCAGCACTATATTCACGCATAACTGTCTTGATACAAGCTCCACCAAGGCCTAGACTTAACCACACATCAATAATTTCTAGATCATCCTTAAATGATGCTAGTGTTAATGGAGAAGGAAAATATAAACCATAAAGATTTACGCCTATGTTATTAGGTATCGGAAATGTACATAATAATCTTGGAAGCGACTTAAGTTTTTTATCTCCAATATCAACAGCTTCTTCTAGGTCTCTTGGTCTGCATGATTTATTTTGATTTTTATAGATCCTATTAATTACGTTTTCTCTTGTTTTCTTGTATAAGTAAGAAAGAACTTCAGCTTTCATTTTAATCTTCCGTAAAATCAATATTCTTACCTATCTTGGCTAATACCATATCATGCATTCTTCTCA
>CAYIXF010000051.1:0-2264 GCA_964367265.1 Candidatus Woesearchaeota archaeon | reverse complement strand
GTAAAATCAATATTCTTACCTATCTTGGCTAATACCATATCATGCATTCTTCTCAAGAATTCTACTCTATCTTCCATCTTCAATACATCCATATGACCTTGTAAAGCTATATTAAAAGCAAACGGACTAGGGATGGATGTTGATATCTGTTTAAGTTCCATCTTACCCTCTTCTAACATCTTTAATACATTAACTGCATTATTTATATCCATTAAATCTTCTAAAACTTCCCTCTTAGACTCTTCTAGTATGCAAAATTTATCACTTATCATCCTTAAAGCATTCATTAATATCATACTACTTACTTGTTGTCTTCCTATCCCCTTCTTCTTTCCTTTATATTGTCTTAATATCATTAAGGATCTTGTTGCGCAGTGCCTGAATCTTCTTTTTAATATTTCACTTTTATCTATAGCCAAGCTAACAATTTTTCTTAACTCGTTTGATTTTATTAAATTAAAGGCTTTTAATACCTGTATCTTTTCATTTGTTGCTATAAAAAATCCGTTATCATTAATGCCAATTTCAACGTCTTTATGCTGAAGTTTAGCTATTGCAAAAGCGATTGCTCTACTTAGAACATCATTTACCCTTCTTCCATATAAGCTATGAAATACAATATGTTTTTTATCATTAAGGTTAAAGAATTCAACTAATAATTTTTTATCATGCCCTATTTCAGCATATAAATATTGTTCTTTAAAGTATTCATAAATAGCATTAGCAGCATTCTCATCTAGATAAAGATATTCGTTAACGAATTTAATAATATCATCTTTACTTTTTTTAGCCTTAAATTTGTCTTCCATTAATCTTCTGAATGTGTTAATATCTAAAGCTAGATCAAAACTTAATGGTAATTGTTCAGAAAACCATGAAGGAACTGTTGGCGGTCTGTTAGAAGATGCTTTAACTTGTACGGTCATTCCTCTACTATATAAAAATTCATAAGTATTTCCACCTAAAACAAATGTATCACCTTGTTTAAGCCTTTCTAGAAATCTTTCATCGATATAGCCTATAGAATTATCTCCTATTTTAACAGTTACAAAACTTTCTTCTGGTATTGTTCCTATATTTGTCATATAAATAACTCTGCTAAGCTTACCCTTTCTTCCTATTAAGCCATTTTCTTCATCGTACCATATTTTTGCATATATATTTCTATCTTCTAGGCTAATATATTTTCCAGCTAGATAATTTATTACTTCAAGAAAATTTTCTTTGCTTAAGTCTTTATAGCAATAACTATTCTTAATTAATTTAAATAAACCATTTATGTTTATTATATTAGTAACAGCAATACCATGTATCTGTTGAGCCAAAACATCTAAGCAGTTTTTAGGTATATCTATTTTGTCTATCTTTTTTTCTATTGCAGATTTTAGCAATACAGAACATTCAACTAAATCATCTCTGTCAAGAACAATAATTCTTGCTTTAACTTTATCATGAAATTTATGGCCAGCTCTCCCTGCTCTCTGTAAAAATCTTGCTATGCTCTTAGGACTTCCAAGACAAATTACTAAATCTATATATCCTATGTCAATTCCAAGTTCAAGAGATGTAGAGCATACAACACATTTCAGCTTACCTTCTTTAAGTTTATTTTCTAGATTAATTCTATGCTCTTTGCTTAAACTACCATGATGTGCCCCAATGTTTTCTGTATACTTCTTAGGGAATTTATTTTTTAGATAATCAACTACTCGCTCTGTAGCACTTCTTGTATTTGTAAATATTAATGTAGTTTTATGTTCTTGTATTAATTTATCTATTAAATTATACATAGAATCATGCATTTCTTTATGTGTTGTGTTAATTAAATCTGGTAAGGGACTTATAACTTTTAGATCCATATCTTTGATAAACTGTATGTCTACAATTTTACAGTTTCTAACTTTTCCTTCTTCATAGCCAACTAAGAATTTAGCAACCTCTTCTAAAGGGCTTATTGTAGCGCTTAGTCCTATTCTTATGAAATCATTTAAACTTTGTAATCTTTCTAGACTTAAACTTAGATGAACGCCTCTTTTATTATTAGCTAAGGCATGTATCTCATCTATTATAACCCATTTTACATCCTTAACTAATTCTTTAAATTTAACAGAACTTAGAATTATTGCCAAACTTTCTGGTGTTGTAATTAGTATATGTGGAACTTCTTTAAGCATTTTTTGCTTTTCTGTTGCTGTTGTATCCCCAGTCCTTACAGCTACTCTTATACCTAATTTCTTATTTGCTATACTTTCTATTTCCTTTAA
>CAYIXF010000050.1:0-4785 GCA_964367265.1 Candidatus Woesearchaeota archaeon | reverse complement strand
AAAGAAGTAGAAAGTTGTGGTGATGGTAAATGTGTAGATAATGAAAGATGTGATCCAAATACTCATCAAACAATATGTCCAAAAGATTGCACATTAGAATGTCCTGCATTCATGAAAGTTTCTGAGTTTAGCTGTGCTACAGAAGCATCTTGTAAACAAACATCTTCTAATTCATTTACAATAATAGGCTCTTCTGTAATACAAACTACTGTAGAGAATATTGGAGAAAGAGGTTCTGGAGATATAACAACAAGATTTAAATGTGGTGTTACTGATTTATCTGTAGTAAGTCGTGATGGAGATCAATTGTTTGGTATAACATTTAGAGACTACTTTAATTCAGCGGATGAAACTGTTTCCCTATCTGGTTGGCAATCAGAAACTGGTAGTAATAAAGGAATATACAAATTTGCATTTGATATACCAAAGTTAGAAAGACCAGTAGACCTTAACTGTGAAATATCATTGCAAGCACTACCATTTAATTATCTAAAAACATTAAAAATATCGTTTAAATAATTTTTAATTTTTCCGTAATTTTATCTATACTCTCTTCTTCATCTGGTCCTATTGCTAAACACGTAATAGTTCCTGGTTTAACTTCTGTCTTACCAGAATCTGTTATTAAGGCAGTAACTAATCCAATTGTTTCTGCTTCTTTTTTATACTTTAAAAGTTCATCTGAATCTTTTACTTTTAAAACAACCTTCTTCATTCCTTCCTTTCTCCATTTATTAATGATTTTTTTATCAGACTTAAGTACAGCCTCTACAGAAGCATGACTTACTTGAGAGCTCATCTTACCCTTAGATAAGTTTAAATCAGTTCTTACCAATATAACTTGTTTCATATATAAAAACAAGATTATAAACTTATAAATGTTTCCAAAGAAATAAATTGTACTGATGACAAAGCTCAGATTTTGATTCCGAAGAATCAAAAAGTAATATACCGAAGTATATACTGTTATCCAAGTTGCTTCATCAGCACATTAAAATAAACAAAAATCCATATATAAAGGTTACGGTGAATAATTTTATCTGCTCCTAGTTATACCAATTCTTGGACAATATTTTCTTATATAGCACTTAGAACAAAAAGGACTTACTGGAACACAAATATTTTGTCCATGTGCAACTAAAAGATTATTTATATCATGCCAATATTTTTTAGGTATAATTTTCATTAATTCTTGCTCTGTTTTTTCTGGAGTTTTTGTTTTAACCCAACCAAGCCTATTTGCTATCTTATGAACATGCGTATCTACGGGTATGTGTGAATTTTTTCCAAAACCATAGCACATAACAATACCCATACATTTCCTTCCTATTCCGGGTAACTTTAATAATTCCTCTTCACTTGCTGGTACTTTTCCATTATACTTTTCAATTAAAATTTTACATACTTCTTTTATCCATTTTACCTTTTTAGGATAAAATCCAACAGGATAAATTGCTTTTTCAATCTTCTTAGTAGAAAGCCTTAACATATCTTTAGGATTATCTGCTAATGCAAAAAGTCTTTTTGTGGCTGGTCCAGTAGTTGTGTCTTTTGTTCTTAAACTTAACAAGCAAGAAATTAAAACGAGAAAGGGATTTTTTGTTTTTTCACCTATATTGGTTGTAATTGGGTTTTTAAAATTCTTAATCTCTTTTTTTAATAAGCTTATTATAATATCAATGTTTTGCATGTTTAAAGAAATCATTTATAATATCTTTATGATTAAACCCCATTTTTAAATTTTTAATTTCTGCTCTAGAAAAAAATTTTGCTCCACCTATTTCTTTCTTCTTAATCTTCAAATTTCCAGATAGTTTAGAAGAGGTAAAAGCAAATACTGTAGCATGCCATCCAACATTTTTAAATATTTCTTGATTAATACAAAAGAATTTTGGCTTTATAATTAATCCTAATTCTTCTTTAATTTCTCTTTTTATAGTATGTTCAGCCCTCTCAAATAATTCTATATGCCCGCCGGGAAGAGACCAATAACCTATAAAGGGGTTATCCTTTCTTTTTATTAATAATACCTTCTTATTTTTAACTATAATACACGCTGCAGTTGATTTTGGATTTATATAGTGCATTTTATTTTTACGAACTCTTTTTTAAAAAGCTCATTTAAATACCTCTCCTGTTTCCATACTCCAAAATAATAAATCTAACTCATCCATATCAATACCTATTTTATTAGAAAATTCTTTAAATTTTTCTTCAATTTCAAAATATATTTTCTTATTTAAATGTTTTGGTATTTCATCTATAATATTATTCTTCCTTAAATTTTTTAGTATATGCCTATCTAAGATTGCTAAATTTCTATAACCAATATTTCTTAAAAAATGAGAGCTTTCTTTGTAACCGTAACCTTTAACATTTTCCACAAGCCATTCTCTTAACTCTCTTGCATCTTTAATAGTTTTAATAGCAGAGAGTATTTTATCGTATTTATTCTTAGCTTCAACCAAATATTTAGCCTTATTAATATTAAATCTTATATTTGTTATTAATTTTTCTGGATTAAGATATTCTGTATTCTTAAAATCCCTTTTCTTTAATTCTTGTATGCACTTATCAGCCATCTTTGCACTAGATTGTGGAGTTAATATACAAAAACATAATTCATAAAATATATCATCTCTGCTTATTTTGGAAAAATCATTTAATCTTTTCTTAATTATTTCTTTTCTTTCATTATAAATATTTATAATACCTTTCATTTATGTAACCTTTATATTATTTAATTCTTCTCTCAAATCAGTATCTTGAGTATATAAAATTGATTTAATTCCAAAGGTTTTTGCAGCTTCTACATTCACTTCACTATCATCTATAAAAATACATTCTTTTGGGTTCCTTCTAATTTTACCCAATAATATCCTATAAATTTCATTTTCTGGCTTTATATAACCAACTTTGTAAGAGAATACCCCACCATCAAATAAACTAAATAAATTATATTTCCTATCTAAATAATCAGCATGCATTTCACATGTATTTGATAAATAAAAAAATCTAAATTTATCTTTTAATTTTGAATAAATATCTAAAACCTCATTATTAAGAGAAAAGATATTACAAAATTTTTTAGAAAATTCAGAAAAGGATAGCTTCTCTAAGCTAAGTATTCTCTTTATTTCATCATAAAATTTAAATGATTTAATTATTCCTCTTTCATAAGAATCCATTAACTTAATTATATCTATCATTTTATTATTATCTAAACCATTTCCATCACTATACCTAACTAATTCTTTGATAAGATTGTTAAAACTTGTAAAATTTATAACTACCCCACCTATATCAGATATTATTGTATCTATCATTTTAAATGAAACTCTACCACATCTCCATCTTCTAATTTATGATCTAAACCGCATCTTTGCCATTTAAATTTAACAGATTTTCCATTTACTTTTGCATAATCAAATCCTTTTAAAAAATCCTTATGTATACATCCAGCTAAATCTCCAACAGTTGAATTAATTTTTAAAGCTACTGGTGGATAATCTGGTTTCTTGCTAGGTTGCTTTGTATAAACATGTATTAAGTTTAATCTCTTCCATACTAATTCTTTTATATTATCTTCCCCATTATAATATGTTATAGGCAAATCTATGTTGTTTTTATATAGCTCATTTAAAACTAATTCCTTACCTTTTTCATTTTTATAAAGCAAAACTATTAAATCTGATTCCTTAATTATACTTAACAAGAACCCACCTTTTTCTTTATTATAAAAATCTTCTACTATGGCAGGAATTTCTATCACTTGTATATTTATACCATTATAATCCATCATACCTACTTCTGGTTCTTTAGTTGTAAACTCATGCCCTGTTATTTTAGGCTTAGCATTTGTTATTTTTTTTAATAAAACTGATTTACCACTTAACGTTGTTCCAACCAAAACTACTCTTGCAGCTCCTTCTCTTTTAATTCCTACTTGTTTACCCTTACCTTTCTTTGCAGATTTCTCTAGTTGCTCTCTTAATTTAGATAGTTTAGTTTTAATTTCCTTTTGCAGTCCTTCAGAAGACTTATGCTTAGGAACAACAGATAATACCTTCTCTAATGCTTTTATCTTCTCTTCTATAGTCTTAGCCTTACTATATTCAGCCTGTGCAAGTCCATATTTCACTCCCGGATTAACTGGCATATTCTAATAAATAATTTAATACATTTTTAAGTGTTTCCATAATCTTTTTAAATACCCTTTACAATAAAGCCTTATGCCATTAAATATCTACAATGAAATAATTACGCAGCCTATAGCAAACCTTTTAGCAGCTATTATAACACTCTTCATAGGCCTAGTAATAGGAAGATTTGTTGGTAGATTAATACAAAAAATACTAAATAATCTATCAGTAAATGAAATATTGAAAAAAGAAGCAAATCTTAAAATTCCATTAGAAGAAGCTATGGGAGCATTAAGTAAATATACTATATACTTAATTGTTGTAATAATGGCATTAAATCAGCTTAATTTAGCAACAATTATTTTAAATATAATATTAATTATTATTTTGGTTGTTGTAATATTATTAGGGATATTAGCTGTTAAAGATTTTCTTCCAAATATAGTAGCTGGCTTCTTAATACACCAAAAAGGTTTTATTAAAGAAGGGGATTATATAAAAGTGAAAAGTGTGGAAGGTAAAATAGAGCATATAAGTCCTACAGAAACAAAAATTAAAACTAAACAAGGAGATACTATATTTGTACCAAATCTTACATTAATAAAAAATGAAGTTACTAAATTAAAGAAATAGTTTTTGATTA
>CAYIXF010000049.1:0-4824 GCA_964367265.1 Candidatus Woesearchaeota archaeon | reverse complement strand
CAATTATTATCTTTACTGCATGCTAAAAATGCATTTATGTTTTTATATCTTAACGTATAAAGTAATCTCTGTATATTATAATCTTGTATTGTTATTTCTCCAGGATCAAATAAGATATATACCTTTTGTGACTTTAAATCTAAACTAGGAATTGTAATATCCTCTAACTCCTGAGGAAGGTAGTTAAACATAATAGCTTGATTATTAACATAAGTTAACCAACCTCTTTCAGTCTTTGTAAAAACATAATTATTATATTTTTGCTTCTCTTCTTTCTCTCCTATATTTAATACAGAAGCAATCATAATTAATATAATAAAGAAACCCATTAAGTAAACCAATATTCTCTTATCCTTATACCATTTAACCTTTTTAATAACAGCTTCCTTAGTTTTCATACTTCTTTCCTAAGTTTTTTTTATGAAACTTTTTCTAAAAGTCTCTAAGAAAGCTATAATATAAATATTTCTATTAATTTATAATAGTTTTTGATTAAACTTTTTCTAAAAGTTTATAAGAAAAAGAAAAAAAAGGTTTTAGCCTTTTTTAGAGTTGTTTTTGATGAAACGCTTTTTTTAAAAGCTTATACTACAGTTAGTCCGCTAACCTCTAAACTAGTACCTTTAACTGTCTTGCTTGTACCAGTCAAGAAGATTGGCTTTCCTGCTCCATCAACTGAGTAGCTCTTTAATGCTATTGCAGCCCTTCTTGTATCGTCTGCGCTGTAACCAGCTACTACCAATGCCCATTTACTTCCGTTAGCCTTTAATGCTAACATTGCTTCTCCCTGTGTAAATCCATTAGCACAGTCTGGCCATGCAGTGCTTGAACCCATTATCTTTGCAGTATGTGAGTTTGCACATGGTCCACCTACCAATATGGCATTATATTGTGTTAAGTCTGTAATCTGGTCTGCATTCATTGTATTTGATGAAGTTCCACCAGCTGAAGGACTTGAAACAGCAACTCCTTTTATAGATACCTTAGCTTTTACTATATCACTTGGTATAGCAACTACCACCTTATCACTAGCACCATTAGCCTTTGGATCCTTTATTATTGTACCATATCTTGTCCTTAAGTTAACTCCCTTATCACCAATACTAACTACACTACTCACACCGGTTGTGTTTAGAGGACCCCAAACAAGTTCACCAGCTTCTTCTCTAGATTTTGTAGCTCCTATAGAAGAAAAATTACCACCCTCACTAGCTACTGAAACGTTAATTCTTATAATATCTGCATTTGTATCCATTGCAGTGCTACTATCTGCATTTTGCTGTAGCCTTATAAATAGGGTTGTATTGACACTTGTACCATCATTACCTAAAGTTACATTTACGTTATTTTCTTTAGTACTCCCGTAACTAATTTCGAATATTTTACCTTCTCCAAGAATATCACTATAACCTCCACCAGGCAGTAAATCATGCCCAGCAAAAAGACCAATAACTCCGGCAAATTGCATTGTTGGACTTTTATCTGCGTCAAAATAATAGACTGCATAATTTTGCTCTAATGTTACATTTTTTGCAGCTATCCAAATCTTGCTTGTCTTTCTATCTACAGTGCTATTGAAGTCTTCCGTTAATGAATTAGCCTTTATAATAAATCTCTGATCCCCTGCTGCTGTAAATTTAATAGTATTCTGTGCATCACCACCAAATGCTTGTCCTGATCTAGATGTAGGTTCATTTTCAGCCAATTCAATAGTCATTGTTAAATAATCTGTTGCTGGTACTGTTAACCCATCTAAACATATAGATGCATATTTATTAGGTAAATCTATACACTCTCCAACACCTGCTGGATTCTGACTTGCACTCTGCCTTAAGAAATCATTTAAGAGACCTAGTCTTGGACCACTAACAGATATATTACCTGGAGCTCCTTGAGTTACAGAAGTAGATGAACTCTCAGCTAAACTTGCTGTATCCCATACCCATTGTGGATCATTTTCATTCTCTCCTATAAATGCATCTCCATCTTTATAAGTATTTAATGCATTCTTACCTATAAATAATGTTGCTGCCCTTTGATTTTTATCATTTGCATCGTAGAAAGTTTGGTCATTTGCTACTTCTATTCCATTTATAACCTTATCACTCGAACTAGCTATAGTATCTATTACTCCATCTACACTAACTAATAGTGCCCCAGTACTACCTACATTTTCTAATTTAACCTTCTTTCCTTCAATAGTTACTGTATCCCCTACATTCATAAAGTATTGGTTTGTTATATAAGCAGTAAACTTAGTTGTATCACTTGTTGATACATCTGTTATCTTTAATGTCTTTCCTAAGAACTTAATTTCTAAAGGTTTAGCAGATGTAGCTTTACTTATATTTATTCCATCATCAAAAACATAGTAATAACCTACACTACCCCTAGTTCCTACTTCTAAGAAAACATTATCTTCATAATCTTGCTGTAAAGCAGTTCTAGAAGATAATGATGTAGCTACATTTGGGGTGTTTCTACTTAAGACTACTTCATCATGTGCATCATAATCTGAACTTTGGAAGTTTATCTTTCCTTTTAGGAAACTAGATACTTGATTATGTCCTACTTCCCAATCAAATCCTACAGATGTTGAGTTAGAGATACCTAAACCCAAAGGAACATCTGCTGTAATTCCTCCTTCAATCTTACCATCGCTTGTTATAGTTGTTTTAGGCAATCCTAAAGCAATATCTGCAGCTGCTGCACTATCAGCACTGCTTCCTATTACTATAATACCATCAGATCCAGTAAATGGACTTGGATAATCTGCTAATGTTGGGTCAGCTGCTAAAGCTCCTCCTAAAGAAGCCGTAAGCATTCCTATACCTACACCTAAACTAGTAACTCTTTTAATAACTCTCTTTGCTCTTAAAGCAAAACTCTTTTGCATTTATCAAACACCTCCATGTCTGTTCTCGATAAACGAGATATTTTATTTTAGAAGCCTATTTTTAATAAGCCTCTTTTTATTGTTAGTCAGCATTCAACTGAGTAAATCATAAAGATAGCAAATATTGGGCCTTTATAAATATTTCGTTACTAAAAGAGATATTTTATGCCTTCTTTTGCATTTAATAGCAATTTTAGACCTTATAAAACCAAAATAACCACAAATTTATCCCCATTTTTGTTACTACTAAAAAATTAATATTAACCTAATAAACTAACTTGTACTATGTGATTTATAAAGCCTATAAACTAGATATAACATATCTATTAGCCTTATATAATCTTACACAAGCTTATCTTTAAATTATTAAATCCTCTTGCTGCCTTAATAGGATAATTAGTAACTTCAACATTTTTACAACTATTAAACTTACTTGATTCTATGGGTGTAAAACTACTACAATCTTCTACAATTATTTGATATTCTAAATTATCTAATCCCTTACTAACTATTTCTATTATCTCACTGTTAATTAAAGTACAACTATCCCTATCATTACTACAACAATTTCCTATAACCTCTTTAATATCCTTATCCATAATATTAGCCTTTAAAATGGCATTAGCCATATTATTAGCTTGTATAGCTAACTTAATCTCCCCTGTGCCCTCTGATTCCCCACTAATCATAAATCTTACAGCAAATAAGGCTATTACAGCTATTAAAATAACTATTATAACCAATCCAAACATCTCTAACTGCCCTTTTTTAATCATTTTCTTTTTTGATGAAAATTTTTCTAAAAGTTTCTATGTATACCATTCTAATACCAACTTCCCTACCCTATATTCATCAGTTTCAGGATAATATAAACTTACAATTGTACTTGTCTTATAGATATTTTTTACTTGAAAATTTGGTTTATTATAATATAACTTAAATATATTACAGCTATCTACACTCTTAACACATTCTTTCAGAGAAGTACTCTTAGGATATATAACAAATACTGTAATATTTTTATATCCATAATTCTGTTCAGTGTTTCTAAATGCAAGCATCTTTAACACATCAATACACTCACTTTCTTCAGTTAAACTACTGCACTTTAACTCCGGTATATTAGGAAAATAACCTACCATATTATAGAACTTAAAAAGCTCGTTATTAAAGTTCTCATTTTCTATACTTTGTACTTGAAATCTATAAAATATTATTAATCCAACAAGTAATAAAACAGTAAATACAAATATTACGAGTATTGTTTCTTGAATCTGTACTTGTGCTCTTTTATTTTTCATTTTTTCCATTATTCTTTTTCCCTGAAGTCTTCTTTTAAAATATTTCAGTACATCCTTTATTGTATAATTCTTCATTCTGATTTTTTATGTTATTAACTAAATCAGCAATTTCATTATATTTTTTACTTCTTATATTTGCTATTAATCTATCTAAACTAGTTTTTGTTAACAAATAATTACATCCAGTTTTCTTTAGATAAACAGCCTTACTAGAATAAATTTGTGTTACCTTATCTAATCTTTCTAATGACTTATCAAAAAAGCATTCATAATCAGAACTAAAAATTGCAGCATATAACATAGATAACCCAAAGTAATAATATTCTTTATCATCAATCTTTATTTTTCCATTATCATTTTGTCCAAGAATTACTTGAATCTTTTCAATCTTTTCTGAATATATACTTTGTGGATTTGTAAAGAATACAACTCTAACTTTTTTGTATTTATCTGTATCTTTTATACTATTTACATTACTTATTCTGTCAACGTCAAATAACTTAGGAATTTCAAGACCTTCAACAAATTCTCTACTATTGCTATCATAAACTATATAATACTTAACATTATCAGCAGATAAATAAAATATATTATCTATTTTATAAGGAAATTTCCATGTTTGTGTCC
>CAYIXF010000048.1:0-4826 GCA_964367265.1 Candidatus Woesearchaeota archaeon | reverse complement strand
ATATTAAGCCTTATTTGGATTCAAAAGAGGATTCATATTCAAAGCTTATGTTTAGGCTTTGAATTTAAAATCTGATTTGCATATTTATTCATCATTTTGAATATATAATAGGCGTAGCATCAAGGGGACAACTGATGCTATAAGGTAATTTGGGACTAATCAAGACCCCATTGACTCAGTGGCTTCTTATATTATGTAATTAAGAATATAAATGCTTTTAAAATAGATATTTTATTTATAGAAAATGCTAGAAAAAGAGCATAGGCAGAAAAAAGTTGTTTTTAAGACTGAAAAGATTTTTCAAACACTAAACGAGAGAAAACATCTTTTTGCTTCAGAATCAACTAAAGGAAGGATTAAAGAATGTTTAGATGCAATAAAGGATCCACAAAAAGGTGTTTTTTTAGAGGATAAAAGAGAGGGAGTTCAGAGTTCCCATAATTGTATATTCTTAAGTGAGAAAGGGCATTAGTGTCTTTGCCTTGTAGTATGAATGAAGATCATATTTTTTGGTATACAATAAAAGATGTAAGAAGTGATGAAAACAATCCAAATTGGTGTATTAAAGAATATAATGAAATAGCTAGAAAAAGAGGAATGGATCAATTAAATCTTATTTTTAAGTAAATAATTAACTTTAAATATATGTTAATGTATTAATATAATGTGATTAAAATGAAATGTGTTGATTGTGGGGGTAAGGTGAAATCTGAAAGAGAAGAAGTAGATTTAAAAGTAACTTTGAATAATCCGGGGGTAGTTATATTAAGGGGAGAAGCCATGCGATGTGAGAATTGTGGTGAGAAGTATACTGATGAAGATAATTTTGAAAAGTTGGCGGATGAATTTGATAAAAAATACTCTGAAAAACATAAAAGAAATTGATTTTAGTTGATCACATGCTTTTTATTACTTTTATAATATTTATTTAATTAGGATTACAAAACCATCTGATCAAAACACAAATATTATAGCAAACGAACTTCAAATAGGCTTCATTGATTCTTGCCTGTAGTTTCTTGCTTCTGGTATAATCTAAGAATCTTCTTTTTACACTGCTAAAAACAGATTCTGATAAGCTTCTGACATGATAGAAATTATTGTAGAGTTCTGGATGCTCTTTAGCTAGTTTAAATGCTCTTAAAAAGGCATAAGAACCTCTAGCCTTTCCAGTTGTATTGCTCTTGAAAGGAATATAAGCCTGAGCTCCTATGGCTTCTGCAAATTGAAAATTGATTTTGGAGCAGTAGCCTTTGTCTGCTGACACAGAAAGAACATTAAAATATTTAGCTGTTTTATTTAATAAAGGAACAAATAGGGGGCAATCATTAGTATGGGCAGTTGTAACCTTCATTGAAGTGATTATTTTGCTCTTAGAGCCACAACATATATGGGCTTTAACAAAATCTTTTCTTCTGTCTGTTTCAGTTCTTAGATTTAGCCATCTATTAAATTTGTAAGAACTTATTCCAGTAGCATCAATAGCGAAATGAGTTTCAATTTGATTTAATGGTATAGCAGAAGTAGTTATCATTTCCTCTAAAACTTGCTGAAGATTTTGCTTATCAAGAAATTTGTTGATTGTATTGAAATTTGGGACAGTATTGATTATCCCTATATCACATAGATATTTTAATTCTGTTTTTAGCTGTCTTGATGCTGATTTTAAGTAAACTTTCATTATACAAGCTTTTAATAAATCCTTAAGGTGAGAAGGTCTGCCTCTTTTTTTAATTTCTCTTAAATCTATACTCTCTACTAAATCATTCATGACATGAAGGAATAGCTCTTTTTCTCTAATTAGAGAAATAGTATAGGTTTTTTCATTAGCTCTTACTGAATGGTCTCCTAATATATTCTTAAATTTAGATAAATCTTTTACAGATTCCTTAAATCCGAAATTATCTAAATTATCCTGCTTACTATCCATATCAATACCTTACCTCAATAAATTCTACTTTTTTATTCTCGATTAATTCCTTGATTCTTTTCTGATTCTTGTTTAGTTGAGAGTTTCCTGTCTTGCATTCTATGAATTTTATATTCTCTTCATCAAAGGAGATAAAGTCTATGGGCATACCCAGAAAAACTGTTTTTTCCTTATCTCCTGGAAATTTGTTTGAGAAAGGAACAAAGTGTTCAAAAGATTTACCAAACTTTACCAGAGCTGATTTTAGAGAGAATCTTGTTTCTTTAAGCTCCTCTCCAATTCTTTCTATTATTTTCTTATAATGTCTTCTTAATCCAAATAGGATTAATCCTATCACCCCCATTACTATTCCTATTATTTCATACATTTTTGTTTTCCTCCTATAGTGCCACTTTCTAGTGGTCTATAAAATCTATAGAAGTTATAGATAAGTGGTATATAAATGTTTGCCGAAAAGCTTATAAATAACCTATAATATCTATAGAAAATATAGGAAAGATAAAGCAAGATGGAAAAAAAAGATGAGGGATATACGACTATCCGAATAAAAGATAAGACTAAAGAAAGGCTTAATTCTGCTGGAAAAAAAGGACAATCATATGACGAGATTATTGAAAAATTATTAAAGAAATAAAGTTCTTTCTTTGATTTTCTAAATTTTATTTGTACTACAAACTTTCTTATTCTTCTTGATTTAGAGGTCATAAAGAATCGGAAAGTGTAGTAATATAAATAGAGTTCTTTCAATTGGGAACATTTGCTCTCATATGGGAGCATTTTCTCCCAATTGGGAGAAAGTGCAATTTATAAATTAGTAAACCTTCTAATTTCTTATGAAAAGAGGGGAGTTACCCAAAATACTCAGAGTAAGGATTCTAAAGTTTATTTATGAAAAATTTAAAAGTAGTGATAGGGATAAATCCTGTTGTTGGACTGATATCAGAGGCATTTACAACAGTGATAGGGCAGTGAAAGAGGAGCTGAATAAGTTAATAAAAGAAAAATTTGTTTTGCCAGTAAAAATAAAAAATAAGAGAAAATCGAAAAAACTAGATGCTAAACCAAGATATAAATATCTTTTTAATCCTAAAAAAGAAGAAGAAGCTGAAGAAATATTCAAGGAGGATTTTCTAGGATATAAGAAGGAATTTAAAGATTATAAAACTGAATCAGAAAAAGAAATAAGTGAAAAGCAATCATTTTTAGAAAAGTACAGCATAGATACATTATTTATTCTCCTTATAATATTCGTTAGCGTGGGTTTAATATATTATAATTTAAGTGGTGGTTATGAAGCATATAAACCACCACCTATATATGCTTATAGTGACGGGAATTGTACTTTGGTTGTTGATAAGGTTTATTTAAATAATAGAACAGTTTACAGAGATGAAATATGTAAAATCTTGCTAAATAAAACATATAGAAGAGAGGCGAATATTACGTTAGAAGTTAATTTAACCTAACAAAAACAGTATTCTTTTCTCCAGTAAGTTTCTTTACCTATTTAAACTTAGGAAATTATGTTTACTAAATATATTGAAATCTGCTTCATCTAAAGTTTCCATAACAATTTTTTTAATATTCTTATCCATTTTATCTACAAACCTCATCATATTTAACACATTTTGTTTCATATCTAGAGCATCTTTCTTCAAATTCAACACAATTACCCCAAAAATTCTTTTCAACACATTCCTGTCTAGGTGATGCACAATATTGTTCTTCTTGTACACATTCCTGGCTACAAGTTTTTCCTATATTACAACTACTAATTATTATCAAACTAGCTATTAACAAAAAAATAATAAATTTTTTCATTATAACTAAAACTCAGGTGTTTATTCTTTATAAATCTTTAGGTACTTGTTCCTAAAAAGATATTTTAGTATTAGGTACTAGTTCTTGAAAGGGATTAAACTGTATGCCCCAAAAGAATTTGAGGGCTAAAATCTATCTTGAATAATTTACCTTTATTAAGGTGGGTAAGAAAGTATAGTGCTGACAAATTATTAGATAAATTAAAGAAAGATAAGAAATAAGAAGCCGCTGGGTTAATTTATATTCAAATTTTTGAATATTTATTCAAAATGCGGAATTTATGCTCAAAATAGGAGGTTTAGAGTCAAAGCTTTATGTTTAGAAAACTATTTAAAGTGTTTTTTGATAAATTTGTTATGGCAATTTCACAATTTAGAGCAAGAAGAAAAGTTAGTGGTGGAAGATATACGAAAGAAAGTAAAAAATTAAAGAATAAAGGTAGTTTAGCTACTTTAACTGGTATTGGAAAATTAAAGAAGAGAAGTTTAAGAACTAGAGGTGGAATTATAAAGACTAGGACATTATATAGTGATGTTGCTAATGTTTATGATCCAAAAAGTAAAAAATATGTTAAAGCTAAGATTGAAACTGTGATTGAGAGCCCTAGCGATGGAAATTTTATCAGAAGAAATATAATGACTAAAGGCGCTATAATTAAAACTGATAAGGGTAATGCTAGAATAACTAATAGACCTGGTCAAGAAGGAAGTATTAATGCAATTTTAATTAAATAAAGTCAAAAAGCGAAAGCTTTATAAATAAAGACTAAGTTCTATTTATAAATTTTATTGTGATTATTTATAATATTGGCTATTCGGGGGGATTAAATGCCAACATACATAAAGAAATGTCCAGAATGTGGTAGTATAAATCTTGTTCTAAATAAAGAGAAAGGTGAAGTTGTTTGTAGAGACTGTGGACTTGTTATAGAAGAGAAAATGGTTGATTTTGGACAAGAATGGAGAGAATTTGATTCTGATCAAGCTGATAAGAGGAGAAGAACAGGTGCTCCTATGACTTATACTAAGTTTGATAGAGGTTTAGGAACTGATATTGGACAAAAAGGGGATATTTT
>CAYIXF010000047.1:0-4948 GCA_964367265.1 Candidatus Woesearchaeota archaeon | reverse complement strand
CTAGATAAAATTTCAAAATAATCTTTATCACCTAAATTTTTCCATTCTAAATCTTTTAATAATCTATTTTGCATTTGCATTTTTTCTCCTAAGGTGATTTATAATTAAGAATATAATTATTGGTGTGATAGCTATTAAGATAGTTTCATAATAATTACCTATTTTAAATAAATTCAAAAAATCATTTGATTTATTTGTAATCAGAGCTAAGGGAATTGCTATGATATTAGCAAAAGTATCCAAAAAAGCAATTAATGCTAAATAAAAAATTATCTTTCTTTTAATAAAAAGATAAAGAATAAATAAAATTAATAATAAAACTACGCTTACTAAATAAGGGGCCATTGCAATTAAAAAATAATGATTTAAAGACATATTTTTCAAATTTAAATGAACAATGGGTATCAAAGAATTCCAATTGATTTGATTGGTATAACCTAATTTAGTAGCAACAAAAGAATGAATTAATTCATGAATCTTACTATAGAGTAATGATCCTACAATGACAAGAGTGATATGAATTTTATATTTTTTAAAGAAATTCCAAAATTTATTATCTACTTTATGTTTTTTATCAAACCACACAAATAACGAATAAATAAATGTTAAAATTATAGCAAAAATAAAAATTTCTAAAGCGGAAACAAATCCATTATTTATTTTTGTTCCATAATAGACAACAAGTCCAGCAAGAATACCAATTATAACATTATCCCAATATTTAATAAAAATATTTTTAAAATCTTCATCTTCACATATTTCTTTTAATTTTTGTGGTTTTTGAGTTGGCATTTTTATAAATCCTTCTTCAGATCTTCAAGACCTTTAGTAATCTCATATTCATCTTTTAAACTTTTATCAATTATTATTTTAGGATCTTCATAAACAGCCTCTTCATTCTCATTTTCTTTGTATCTAGAAATAGACAAATTATATTCATTATCTTTAATATCTTTAAAAGTAACAGAAAAACTTTGTTTAGAATCCGCTTTAGTTTTAAACTTTTTAATTATATCTGGAATGTCCCCTTTACCATTGATAAAATCTCTTTTTTGATCTAAAGTAAACCCATCATTTAGCATTTCATAGAACCAAACTTTTTCAGTTTTTCCTCCTTTAGTAAATACTAAAACAGCTGTTCCAACACCAGAATAAGGCTGAAATACTCCTGAAGGCATTGAAATTACAGCTTCCAATTGGCAATTTTCTAATAATAATTTTCTGATTTCTTTATGGGCATTTGAGCTTCCAAATAAAACACCATTTGGAACAATAATAGCTCCTTTTCCGCCAATTTGTAATAAATTATAAAATAATTCTAAAAACAAAAGTTCAGTTTTAGAAGTTTTGACTTTTATATTATCATTAATATCACTTTTATCTATAGACCCTGTAAAGGGTGGATTGGCGAGAATGACATCATATTCAGCTTTTTGTACAAAATTTTTAGATAAAGTATCTGCTCTTCTTATATTTGGATTTTCAATGCCGTGGAGAATCATATTCATTGCAGCTATTCTGACCATAGTTTGGTCAAAATCAAATCCAAAAAACATATTTTTTCTTAAAACTTCCCAAAGTTTTTTATCTGTAATTTTATCTCCTATTAAATTATGAACAGTTCCATCTTCATCGTATTTGATTAAATCTTTGCTTGTATTTGTTTCAAGAATATACTGATAAGAATTAACCAAGAAACCAGCAGTTCCACATGCAGGATCGCATATTTTCTGACCCAATTGAGGATCAACTAAATTTACCATCATTCTAATAATATGCCTTGGTGTTCTAAACTGCCCAACTTTTCCAGCAGAGCTTAATTCACTTAATAAATATTCATACATATCTCCCAAGCTATCATAATTCTGAGGAGAAATTTTCATATCATCTATAATAGTTACAGCTTCTTGCAATAAGGAAGGTTTAGGAATCATAAAAATTGCATCATGCATTAATTTAGCAAATTCTCCATCTTCACCTAATTTAATATTTTTAATAAAAGGAAAAACTTTATCTCTAACATGAACCAACATTTCTTCAGCATTCAAATGCTTTAAATGAGACCATTTGCAATCCTCATTATTTTTAAATATTGAAACATGCTTTTCATTTCTTGCTTCTGCCCTGTTTTTATTAATTTCATCCATTTCTTCTAATCTTTTAATAAAGATAAGATAAGAAATTTGTTCTATAGCAGTTAAAGGATTAGCTAATCCACCAGCCCAAAATCTATCCCACAATTGATTTATCTTTGATTTTAATTCAGCTTTTAACATTTTCTCCTCTTCCCTTTAATTTATTTATTTTAACAGGCATGTTTATAGACCCATCAATTTTTTTATTAATATGCTCTCTTCTTGATTTAAGTGCTTTTTCTATTGATGATTTCAAATTTTCAAGAAAAACATCGGATAATTCTTCTGCTATTATTGTTCTATCACCATCATCAAAATTTATTTCCCATAAAAATTTATCTTCCAATGGATTAAACCTAAAATTATTTGTTCCAGACTTTTTAATAGAAGAAATAGCAGGGTTATTTTTTTCTATTAGAGACCTTATATAAGAAGAAACAGTAATATTAGAGATTTCGCAATAATTAATTAATTCTAAATAGTTTCCCTTTTTTATTTTGGCTCTTATACTCTGCCATTCAGATTTAGGTTCACCCGTTTTCATTAAAAATTAGAATAATATCAGACTATATAAATATTTGCGTGGACTAATGTCCACCTTATCTATTAAACACACTTAGTTCTATTTTATTACAGAAAGTGAGCATATCATACAACTGCTCTTTTTTAAATAAAGGCAATGGAGCATGCTCTATATTTGTAAATGGAGGTTCAAAGAAATCTCTATAAGCAATATGATGCTTCGTACTAAAAACTGTCTGCAATGCCCTTAAAAAATTAATCTGGTCTGCATTAAGATGCAATTTACTATCTACTTCAACTATAAATGTCTTAAATGCTTCTTCTATTTTTTCCTTTGCATCTGGAAATTTATACATCCCCAATACTTTTTTAATAAATTCTACTAATGTTCCTTCATGTTCTTCATAAACTTTCTTAAGAGTATCTTCAGTTATGTAAAGTTGTGGGGAATTAAGAGTTTTCTCTAGTTTTTCTAAATCATTTTCTGTCAAAGCCTGATCTTTTTTAATTTTCTTTATTGTAGGATGGTCTTCAGCTAGTTTTAGTATCTTTTTTTCAACTTTATTTTTATAGACTTCAACATATTCTTGTTTTGGTTTTTCTATAGGTCCAAATTCTATTATTTTTCTCTGTTGGACAATATCCTCAATATCTAATATTATTTTAGGAACTGGTTCTGGTCTTTTGTAAATCATTAGGGGAGCAACTTCATCTATAATTGTTAAAACATCTTCATAACTTATCTTTGACCAGAAGAATGGGTCTGTTATTTTATTAAGCAACTTTTCTTTTTCTTTAATTTTTGTTATTGTATGTGGCAAACAATTAATTGCTTCACAAATATCTTCTCTTAATCTGTCAATTGTTTCTTTATCTTTGTTTAAGACTGCAAATCCTAGTCTTTCAATTTTTAATGTGAAAGAAGCTATGTTAAGATTAACATCTTGCTTGAATTTCATTAAAGGTGCCATTTTTGTTCTTAAAAATTCTAATGGGGTATATCCAACCTTCTTCCATAAATCCCCAGATAATACTAAATTTATTTCTCTCTCATTTTCCCTTATAGAAACTGTTTTTTTAGGTAAAGAATCGATATCATCAATTATTTTATTCTTTAATAAGTCAGCATATTTACTATTTTTATTCTTTAAAAAGAGATCATATAATTGTAATCTTATCAAAAATATTTTTGAAGTCAAGGCTTCTCCAGATTTGGATTCTCTTCCCTCAGGATGCATATCAAAATAACTCATATTTTTCCAAAAATCAAATATTAAGAAAAATTCTTTTTTTCCATTAGGGAGCCACTCTTTATGTTTGCAAACAGCATTATTTCTTGTTCCTCTTCCTATCATCTGCCAGAATTTTATTTTAGAAAAAACAGGCTTGGCAAACACAAGATTGCACACTTCTGGAATATCCACTCCAGTATCTAACATATCAACAGAGATTGTAACTCTGGGAAAATCTAATTTCTTGAAATCATCCAATACTTTTTGTGCTCTTGGGTCATCTGAAGTTATAACTTCAACTAATTTGCCTTTATATTCAGGATATAATTTTTCAAAGGCCTTGTAAATTCTAGTTGCATGTTTTTTGGAAATAGCAAATATTATTGATTTTGCAGGTAAAGTTCCGGTCTGATCCATTAAACAATTATCCATAAACTCTTTTACTATTGCCTCATTAGTTCCAGTAACAATTACTTTTTTTTCTATTTCTGTACCTTCAAAAAATAAACTATCTTCTAATATTCCTTCTTCTGATAATTTATCTTTAATATCTTCTGGAATATCCTTTGGTCTAATACCTTCAATTTGAAAATGAGTGGACGCAGATTGAACTTTAAAATCAACCAGCCAACCTTCTTTAACTGCTTGGTCATAAGAATATAAATAACTTGGAGTGCTATCTTCACATTCAAAGAATCTAAATGTATCTCTATCTACCATTTCTGCAGGTGTTGCAGTTAATCCTATTTGGATAGCATCAAAATAAGTAAAAACATCTTTCCATTTATTGTAAATTGATCTATGACATTCATCTGATATAATTAAATCAAAATCTCCAGGAGAAAAATCCTGATAAAATTCCATAAATGTTTGTATGGTTGATGCATATAATTTAGCAGTTTTATCTACCTTCCCAGAATAGACTTTTAGTTTTGATTCATTTGGAAAGAAAACTTTAAATCCATCATTGTAAGCTTGGTCTCTTAATGCTTTTCTATCAGCTAAAAATAAAACTTTTTTAACAATATTAGCTTTCATTAGCCTATCAGCTAAAGCCAT
>CAYIXF010000046.1:0-5026 GCA_964367265.1 Candidatus Woesearchaeota archaeon | reverse complement strand
TTAAGAGAAAATAAAATGTTAGGTGGAGCACATGCTGATAGATTACAAACAGGTATGGCTCATAGCTTTGGTAAAGTTATAGGAGCAGCTGCACAAGTAAAAAAAGGTAAATCTATACTTACAGCTAGAGTTGATAATGCTAATGTAGCAAAAGATTCTCTTAAAAAAGCCATTCCTAGATTACCAGCTAAATGCAAGATAGAGATTATAAAAATAGAATAAGATACTTAATCAATTTTTCTTCTTTTCAAATCCAGGAGGAGCAAACCAATCTGGACGACCATCCTTACTTTCTTTAAACATCAATGGAATAATATAGCTCTGATGAAATAAAACTATGTTATAACCCTCTTTCTTCAATTTTTCATAAAGCTCCTTATTCGGTACCCATATATAATCCCCCTGTCGTGTAAATTCCCATTTTTCTTGATCATCTTTTCTCATTTTTACCCCACTTTCAATAGAATAAGGTATACCCGGGATTTCTTCTATTGTATATTTTTTCCAAAATTCATCACTATCTGGATCTAATTTTTTTATCACTTCCTCGAGTTTCTTTTTGTATTCAGACTCATTAAACATAATACCCCCCCAGAATTAGTTGAGGTTATCTGCCTCTTTTATTTATATAATATAAATAGATATTTAAATTTAACTTTTCAGTGGAACAAAAAGAAAAGTATATTTCAAATCTTCTTTTTCTATTCTATCTTTAAATTTCCTTACCTTAATCATATCTTGATAACCGTTCTCATATTTACTATCAACGGGTATAAGCATAATACCATTATCTTTTAATTGATCAGTTAATTCTTGTGGTATATCTTTAGAAGCGGCTGTTACAATAATTCTGTCATATGGCATAGCCTTTCTATAGCCAAGTTCTTTTGTTTGTATTATCTCTATATTTTTTATGTTTACCTTATCAATGTTTTTTTTAGCAAATTCACTTAATTCTGGGACAATTTCTGTAGTATAAACTTTTCCAGGATTAATTATATAAGCTATTAATGAAGCATTCCATCCACTTCCAGTTCCGACCTCTAGTACATTTAATCCTTTTTTTAATTCCAATTTTTCTAACATAAATGCAACAGTATATGGTTGAGATATTGTTGCACCATAACCAATAGATAAAGGTCTATCAGTATATGCTTTACCTATATTTTCTTCCCCCACAAACAAATGTCTTGGAATCTTTTCCATAGCATTTAAAATGGCTTTATCTTTAATTCCCTCTATTCTTAAACTTTCTAGTAATTCTTTATTTTGTTTTTCAAAATTCATAATCCCATCACTTAAAAGCTCCCCAATACAATGCCCTTCCAATATGCCTTCCAATTCCATATACTAAACAGTAAGTATTAGTATAAAATATTTATGAATATTACTTCTTTGGCTTACGTTTTATTTTAGTAAATTTTTTATAGCCAGGAGCTCCTTCATACATTTGATTCTTAAATCCTTTTCCAGTAGCTTTACCATAACTCTTTTCATAAGCAGGAATTTTAAATGCTTTCCATACCCTTTTAATTTGATGGACTACTCCCCGTTTTTTAAATCCATCAGAAATTCCTTTCATATAAATAAAACTACTTTTTAATTTAAATACCTTTAGTTTTCATAAAATTCACTAAACTGAATTACCTTACTCTCTAAACTCTCGTTCTTTCTCTTCAATATACCACAAATACCATCTACTATCTTTGGATCATGTATGAGTGCTAAATGCCCCCTATTCCTAACACCAAATCTCTCTACAGGTATATTTTCTGCAAATGGCAAAATTTCACTTCTGTTTCTTAATACAAATTCATCAGATTTTGTATAAATATTATAGAACTTAACACTTTTTGGCGGTTCTTTTTTATTTAATTTTGTTAAAAATACACTTCCGGGAATCATTTGATAAGAACTTGTATTATCCAAACTTAATCCTAAAAATCTTAATAAGCTATACTTAACTAAAGTAGTTCCTATGTATCCTGGAAGAGCTAACCAAGTTCCATTATTTGGGGTACCAAGCATTATGCAATAACCAACTTTATCGGGATGCTTATAACTATAAGCCCTTGCAATTAATCCACCAAAACTATGTCCTATTAAATCAACTCTTTTACTTCTACATCTAGATTGCTTTATTATTTTACTAATCTTTTTATCTAAATACATTATATTATCTTCTACACTTGTAAATGGATTTGTATTTACTCTATAAGCTAATTCAAATCCATGTTCTTTTAGCCTTCCAACAGTATCAAGATAAACACCCCTATTTTGACCCCAACCGGGTATTAGTACAACGGGATTTTTATGATAAGTTCTAAATCCCAAATTTCTTCTTTCATCCCACATTTGGGGATATATCCCCCTCCTCAATCCCTCATGTATTACATTGTCTAAATTTAATGCTGCATACTTTAATTCTGTTCTAGCAAATTCAGAAATTCCACTGTAATATTGTGTTAATTTAGAAATTACCTGCTTTAAAGACATATATTATATTAATATTGCAAATATATAAATTTTTATATTTTAAATAATTAAAAACATTTATATAGCTAAAATAGATAAAAATTAATAAAAGAGGAATTATGACAAATATAGCTTGGTTTAAAGATATCAAAAAAGAGGATATTAGTGTAGCAGGTGGTAAAGGTGCTAATCTTGGAGAGATGTATAATCTTAAGCTACCAATTCCCCCAGGATTTATAATTACAGCACAAGCATTTAAGTTATTTTTAGAAAAGACTAAACTTAGTGAAAAAATCTTCCCTAAATTAGAAGATTTAGACGTTGAAGATACAGCTAAACTACAAAGAGTTTCTGATGATATTCAAGAATTAATAAAACAAGCTAGTATGCCAGAAAGCATAGAACAAGATGTTAAAAAAGCTTATGATGCCTTAAATATAGACATAGATGTTTATCAAACACAATCAAAAAAAGTAATGGATATAATAAAAGCAGGAAGAGACTTACCTTGGGTTGCTGTTAGAAGTTCTGCAACAGCTGAAGATTTACCCGAAGCTAGCTTTGCAGGTCAACAAGCAACATTACTTAATATAAAAGGCTCTAGTAATGTAGCCAAAGCTGTAAAAGAATGCTGGGCTTCTCTATACACAGCAAGAGCAATTTATTATAGAGTTAAGAATAATTTTCCCCATGAAAAAGTTTTGATTGCAGTAGTTATACAAAAGATGGTTAATAGTTCTATTGCGGGCGTCATGTTTACTGTTAATCCTAGCACTAACAACGAGAGTGAAATTATGATAGAAGCTGCTTACGGCCTAGGAGAAGTTGTCGTAGGAGGACAAATAACTCCAGATACATACATTATAGATAAAAGCTCTTTAAAAATAAAATCTAAAAAGATTGCAGTACAACAATATGGGCTTTTTAGGGATAATATTAAAAGTGGAAATATAAAACAAAATTTAACAGAAAAAAAAGGCAGTCAACAAAAATTAACAGATGAACAAATAATAAAGTTGTCAGAATATGGTAAAAGAATAGAGCAACATTATGGTAGTGCACAAGATATAGAATGGGCAGTTGAAGATAATAAAATGTTTATTGTTCAATCAAGAGCAGTTACAACTTTACTAAAGAAAAAAAAAGAGGCTCAAAAAGTAGAAGCTACTGCAACACTTTTACTTAGTGGACTCGCAGCTAGTCCTGGTGTGGGTGTAGGTAAAGTTAAGGTTGTAAAAAGTATACAAGAACTACCTAAAGTAGAGAAAGGGGATATTCTTGTTGCAGTCATGACAAATCCAGATTTTGTTCCTAAGATGAGGGTTGCTTCTGCCATAGTTACAGATGAAGGAGGAATAACAGCTCACGCATCTATTGTAAGCCGTGAATTAGGAATTCCATGTGTTGTTGGAACAGAAAAGGCGACAAAGATACTTAAAGATGGCCAAATAATTACTGTTGATGGAACAAGTGGTAAAGTTTATGAAGGAGAAGTAAGTTCAGGAGCCTTTAGAGAAGAAGCAAAAGAATATGCTTATGAAGAAACAAAGACAAAAATTTACATGAATCTTGGTGAACCAGATAAGATTGATGAATATAAAGATCTTTATTTTGATGGTATTGGTTTAATGCGTATAGAATTTATAATTACAAGTTACATTAACAAACATCCTTTGCATATGATAGAAATAGGCGAAGGAGATGAATACGTAGACAAGTTAGCAGAAGGAATCTCTAAAGTAGCGAGAACTATACATCCTAAACCAGTTATAGTAAGATTTTCTGATTTTAAAACAAATGAATATCGCAATTTAGAAGGTGGTGAACAATTTGAACCTCATGCAGACAATCCAATGCTTGGTTGGAGGGGAGTTTCTAGGTATGTAAGTGAAGAATTTAAAGATGCTTTTAGATTAGAATGTAAAGCAATTAAAAAGGTAAGAGATGATGGCCTAGATAATGTTCATGTTATGCTTCCTTTTGTAAGAATAACAGATGAAGTAGAAAAATGTTTAGAGATAATGAAAGAGGAAGGCCTTGAAAGGAGTGAGGATTTAAAAATAGCTTTAATGGCAGAAGTTCCAGCTATTATATTTTTAGCAGATGAATTTTG
This sequence comes from Candidatus Woesearchaeota archaeon, assembly GCA_964367265.1. GTDB lineage: Archaea > Nanobdellota > Nanobdellia > SCGC-AAA011-G17 > JAFCDX01 > CAYIXF01. The sequence goes on along the minus strand of CAYIXF010000046.1, from coordinate 438 downwards.
CAAGTACACAGATATATTCTCAATAGGAAGTAATGATCTAACACAATTAATTCTTGGGGTAGATAGAGATTCTGCAAAGCTTGGAAGAATGGGTTACTTTGATGAGAGAAATCCAGCAGTACTAAGGGCAATAAAACATTTAATAAAGGTAGCTCATGACCATAACATTAAAGTTAGTATTTGTGGCCAAGCTCCATCTGAATATGAAGAAATTGTTGAATTTTTAGTAAAAGCAGGGATAGATAGTATGTCTGTTAATCCAGATTCTGTTAATAGGGTTAGAAGCGTTGTTGCAAAAGTAGAAAGAGAACTTGAAATGGAAAAAGAATCTGAATTTGGTTTCTAAATTAAAAATCTTTTAAATATAAACCATAAAATAAACATCAAAATTACAAATCCTATTAAAATATAAAACATTGTTTTATCAGAAGCCCATCC